>JAEZHR010000245.1 GCA_023416415.1 Pseudomonadota bacterium | reverse complement strand
CGCTGGGACAATGCCGCCATCATGATCGAGTGCGCGCCGGAGAAGCTGGACATCAAGCAGCAGATCTTCCGCGCACTCGACGAGACCGCTCCCGTACACATCCCGCTCACCAGCAATTCCTCGGGCTTCCCGATCAGCCGCATCGGCGAGGGATGCAAGACGCAGTCGCGCATGCTCGGCCTGCACTTCTTCATGCCGGCGCACCTGGTGCCCGCCGTTGAAGTGGTTCGCAGCGTGCACACCGACGAAGCGAAAGCGCAGGAAGTCAGCGCCATCATGCGGGCGGTGAAAAAAAAGCCGGTGCAGGTCAAGCGCGACGTGCCCGGCTTCCTTGCCAACCGCATCCAGCACGCTCTGATGCGCGAGGCGATCGCCTTGGTCGACGAAGGCTTTGCCAGTGCCGAGGATGTGGACACGGTGGTGCGCTACGGTTTCGGCCTGCGCTACATCGCCGCGGGACCGCTGCTGCAGAAGGACCTGGCCGGCATCGACATCCATTGCGCGGCCGCCGCCAGCATCTACCCCTGCCTGAACAACGGCAGCGAACCCGCGCGCCTGATGCAGGATCTGGTGAAGAACGGCGACTACGGCGTCAAGAGCGCCAGCCGCAAGGGCTTCTACGACTGGGACGAAGCCGCGATCGCGCGCGAACAGCAACGCTACGAGATCGCGCTGGCCAAGGCCATGCAGATACTGCGCGACGAGGAGACAAACGCGGATGGCACAAATCAGGGATAATCCCCCCGCATGATTTTCGCCCGCCCTCCGCACGCATTGTGAACCTGCCAGCCGCGCTCGACGCGAACGCACCGCGCCTGGCCGGCACGGCAGTCGCCATCATCGGCCTGACCATTCTGGCGCGCTCCTTCGGCGGCCCGGGTTGGCTGGCAACGACCCTGATCGCCGGCGCGGGCCTGCTCGTGCTGTCTGGGTTCGGCACTATTCCACCACGCCTGCGCAATACGTCGCTGCTGCTGTTTGCGCTGACCGTCCTGCTGCTGCCGTTCGCAAAAGCGCCGCTCGCCGCGTTGCAACGCGGCGTTTTCATTTCCGGGCAACTGCTGGCCCTGATCTCGAGCGTCATGCTGCTGGCCCAGTGCGCGCTGAAGAGTCCGCGCATCCAGCGCGTCGGCGCCAGCCTGCGCGCGCAACGCGGACACCGACGCTACATTGCATTCACCATCGTCAGCCAGCTGTATTCGAGCATGCTCAGCATGGCCGGCGCCCACGTCATGCTGGTGATGGCTGCGCCGAAGGATGAAGCTCCTGGCCCGCAACGCACCGAAGCGGTCGTGGCCGTCACGCGCGGCTTTGCACTGGCCGGATTCTGGAGTCCGGTATTCGGCAACATGGCGATCCTGCTTGCGCTCTATCCCTCTCTGCACTGGGCCGAGATCTTCCCGATCGGCCTGGGTCTGGCGCAGCTGGCACTGATCGTCGGTGTCGTCCTCAACCGTCTCGAGCAGAGACGCGCCACATCCGCCTCATCCGCCCCTGCCGAGCAGCAGACCGGGCAGCACGGCGATGCCCTGCTCGACGTACTGCCGCTGCTGCTGGCAATGCTGGGCTTCATGGGTACAGCCCTGTTGCTTTCCGGCTTGCTGTCCATTTCGGTCTCGTCGACCATCGTGCTGGTGGCGCCGCTCTCCGCACTCGGCATCCATCTGGCCACAGGCACTGCCGGCCGGCGCTGGTTCAATGCACGCAGCAATCTCGGCGAGAGCATCAGGACTTATCCGCGCCTGGCCAGCGAGGCGTTGCTGTTCATGGCGGCCGGCTGCGCCGGCAGCATCCTGGCCGACGCTTTCCCGGCCGCCTGGACGCAGCAGATCGGCGAGGCCCTGAGCGGCACACCGCTGTTCGGCGTGGCCTTTCTGATGCTCGCCATCATGGGCATCGCGCTGGCCGGCATCCACCCGGTGCTGACGACGGTGTTCCTGGCATCGACTCTTTCGCCCGCCGTGCTGAATCTGCCCCCGCTCACGCACATGGCGGCACTGCTGACGGGCTGGGGTCTGTCGGCGACGCTCACGCCCTTCTCCGTACTGTCGCTGACAGCCGCGCGCTACGCCGGCACCTCGCTGTACCAGATCAGCATCGGCCGGAACTGGTTGTTTGTACTGATCAACATGCTCATCATGTGCGCCATGCTGACGGCCGTCACGGTTGCTATACGCTAGCAGCGCATCCGGAGCATTTCGACTCGTTCCAAGCGCCGGCCTTCATCCCCGGCGAATGCCGTGGCCGGGCGGCCCTGCTGCGGCCTGAACGCCACGGGTCCCCCACTTTTGCCGGGCCGACGGCATGCCTTGCTCGAACGCCTGAACGGCATTCCCTCCTTGAAAGCGGGAGAAGCCGCTCAAGCCACATTCGAGCTCCTCGAATTCTCCGGGCGGTCTGCCAAGTGCCTGTTTGCGCGCCGCATTCCTCGCCGCGGCGCGGTTTGACACAAACAGGTACGTGACGTATGGTTCGGCCATGGTCATTCTCATTCATCCCGTTCGCAACGTGATCGCACGCCAGCAGTCGACAGCTGTTGCGCTGTCGCGCGCGCTGATCCTGACGGGTGCCCAGAGGATCGGCCAGCCGGCAGCAGATTCCTGAGCCCGGCGATACCTCCTCCACACTCTCTTTAGCGCACTCTCCATCGCCGGGCTGAACTTCAAGCGCGATGGCGGCCGTCCTTGCTGGCGGTCGCGCTGACGGGAGATTTCCATGTCTGTGTTTTTCCCCGGTCCGCAATCCTGCGGACGGTTCGGCATCGTGCGCCGCTGCGTGCATGGCCTTGTCTCTTTCGCATCGCGGTTCATCCGGGAGGCGCGGGTCGTTCGTCCCGCGACGGCATGATGAGTATCCGCCGCATTCTTGCGCTGACCGATTTCTCGGCGGGCGCCGAAAACGCCCTCGACCGCGCCGCCCTCATCGCAGCCAGGCACAAGGCCGAACTGCGCCTGATGTATGTCAACGAAACCTGCGGCGAATGGCTGGCGGACCGGCAAATCTGGCTGGCGCAGCGCGCGCTCCAGCTATCGCGCCGCCATGGCATCACGGCCATCGCCTCAAGCCGCATTGCCGTGGCCCTGAACGACGTGATCGAAGCCACGCGCCGCGCCGACCTGGTGGTGCTCGATCCGCTCGGCGGGCGCAGCTTCAAGGGCAGCCTGCGCGGGCGGGCGATGGAGCAGGTCGCGCGCCACAGCCATTGCCCGGCGCTGGTGGTACGGCTCTATACCTACACGCCCTACGATAAGGCGGTCGTGGCATTCGGCTCCGCTGGCGAAGTTGGCGAGCTGATCCGCTGCGCCCTCAGTTTCGAGAGCCCGGCTGCCCGCATGGCAGTGCAGATGTTCGTCGCCAGCGGCCTTTCCCGCCCCGCCGCAGCCAAGCGCACGCGCACCGTGCCGGACTGGAGCGAGCGTCTGCAGCGCGCATGGGATGGTTGCGTGCAAGTCGTCATGCAGGCTTTCGCGCGCATGCCTGGGAACTGGGGCGATGGCAGGGCTCCGCTTGCGGGCCGGGACAGCATGGCCCGGCAGATGATCGAGCAGTGTGCTTCACTGCGCGCGAAAATCGTCATCGCCCCGCGCAACAAGCCTGCCATCGTTACGGGCTTTCTGTGCAAAGACGCCACGCAAAGGCTGGTGAAGGGACTGGACTGCGATCTGTTGCTGGTGCCTGCCGCCGACCCTCCGCTCGCACCGGACGCCGCACGGGACGACGTGGCACGCGCCACCGCAAACGACGGCAGGGCCGAGCCATGGTCGCCCTGACGTCGCCACATGACTTTTTCCTGCCATCGCTCCACCGGCCGGTGCGCGGCCTCGTGCGCGTGCAGCGACCACCGCGGGGCGCGCTGCACGCGCAAGAACTGGCAGCGGGCTTGCGTATCGATATCGCGCACCCGGAAGACAGTCTCGGCGCCGAACTGGAAGGAATATGGCGCCGCCTGAGCCGCCCCGGTGATGCCTTGTTCGGCATTGCCCGTCTTGGCATCGACTACCAGGGCCTGGTATTTCGCTACCGCGAGGCCGACGGCGAACACTATGTCTATGTTGAGGATCCGGCGCATCGATGCGTGGCGGGCTACACGGTCTTCAACCGCCTGATCGAGCTCGACCGCCGTGCCGACCTCCTGCTGCGCGCGCCACACTCGAAATTTGCCGCACCCTACCAGCGACGCGGCATCGCATCGACGATCTATCGCTGGTGGCTGGATCACGGTCGCTGCCTGATCAGCGGCGCGCGCCAGTCTGCCGGCGCGCATGCGCAGTGGCACGCGCTCGCACGGGAATACGAACTTTCCTATGTCGACCTGGGCGACCGGACGCTCTCCTGGCTGGGGCCATGCGTTGACGGGGCGCAGCGCGATCGGCTGCAGACGCGCATGCTCATGCTGGGAAAGGGACGCACGCGCGACTGGCTGGCACGCTACGGCAACATGCAGCTGCCCGCGCTCAGCGATGCCGGTGATACTGCTTGAACATGTAGCAGCTGTCTGGCGGATATCCACTCAGGACGTGTTCAAGTGCGGCGTCGGCCTGCTCGTACTGGCGAAATCCCCTCTTTTCCCAGAACGGCCGGCTGCCCTGCACGGCAATCAACGCGGCGTAGGCAAGTTCCATTGCGCAGGCAACATGGTCTGCCAGCCGCACCAGGCGCTTGGCGACCCCGCTGCCCACCAGTGCGGGGGAAATCGCGAGATCGTGCAGGTACAGGGTGTCGGGCTGCGTTGCAAGCGCGAAGGGTGCGTTCAGTGCAGCCGCCTTGCCCAGTACGGAGGGATAGGCGAACAGATAGCCGTGCACCTCGTCGTCCACAACGGCGACCCAGGAGGTGCGCCCGGATGAAGCGATGCGCGCGCGAACGACGGCAGGGCCTTCCTGCATGGCCGGCGGATAGCACTGCCGCTGCACGCAGAGCACCTGCGTCAGATCGTCATCGTGGATGGGCCGGAAGTAGACCTGGGGCGGCACAGCCCGTGTTTCCGGCTGGTGACTGGTGTTGGTCGTCTTGGTCATGGCAATGAAGATGTACAGGCGGGATTATCGGCCTTGTCCGCGGAACTGCCATCCGCTTCGGGCTGATAGACAAGCCTGAGCACGCGCAGGCGCAGCTTGCGTCCGCTGTGTCCCACCCAATGAATGTCCTGCCCCTCGGCAAGACCGAGCAGGGCCGCGCCCACCGGCGTGAATACGGAAACCGCGCCCGGCTCCGGCTTTGCATGGTCCGGACAGGCCAGCGTCAGGCCGTACTCGCAGGCATTATCCAGGTCCACGAATAGCACCTTGGAGCGCAAGGTCACGACTGTCGGCGGCATCCGGTGCGGCGCCACCAGGGTGGCGCGGCAGAATTTTCTCTGCAGCAGCCAGGCGCCCGGCGGCATGGGCCGGGTGTTGGACAGGATCTGCTCGATGCGCGCGTGATCGTGCGTGGAAACGATCAGCGAGGGACAGTAGGAAAGATAAGGCATGGCTTAGGCGGCCGCTCCGCCGTCCCAGTCGTCATCGGGTTCTGGCACGATGAGAACGTCGCAATCGAGTTCCCGCATCAGCCGCCCTGCGACCGCGCCCGGCCAATGCTCACCGCCCGTGCGCACGCCATTGCGGCCAATAGCCACCAGATCGACCTCCAGCCGGCGCGCGAACTCGACCAGCGCTGCGGCCGGCTCGCCGAAGCGCACCACCCACGATAGCGAGTGCCCGTGGGCGCCCAGCGTCGTTGCCAGCGCATTCATGCGGCGGGCCACCACATCGCTGCTGCGGTAGTGCGGCAGGTACACCACGACCATGTCGCGGTCCTGCCCGGCGTCATCGGCCGGATCGCCGGTCACATGAAACAGGGTGTGGTGGGCCTGCGGCGCCAGCGCAAGCGCCAGTTCGGCGGCAGCCCCTGCACCTGGTTCGAAGTCGATTGCCAGCAAGCTGCGGCGGTAGGCTTCGCGCGGCGCCGTGCGTACCAGCAGAACCGGGCGGTCGATCTTGCGCAGCAGGTCCGCTCCGTCGGCCGGGCCGTGTGCGCCGAGCAGAACGAGACCATCGCGCATGCCGACTACCGTGAGGTCGGCCGGCAGTTCAGCGGAGCGCCTGGCCACGATCGTTGCCGGGTCGCCGAATCCCGCAGTGCGCACACACGGGGGTGCGCCGATTTCCTTGCGCGCCTTCGCATGACCGGGCGCGCCAAAAACGACGTCGGCCGAGCGCAAGGGCCCACCCTTGCGCAGCGCCGCGCCCAGCACTTGGCCCATACTGGCCTCGCGCGGAGCCACAGTCAGCAGTTCCAGCATCGTGGCGCGTAACTGCGCGCCGAGCATCTCGGCGCGCCTCTCCGCCCAGGCGGCCTGCTCGGAATGATCGGTTACCGCCAGTATCGTCTTCACGCGAACCATGCCCGTTCCTCCCGCATGCGCCGGACCGCGGCACCCCGCGGTGGTGCAGACGGCCCCGATCCCCACATGCGTCGCGCCCTACCAGTCACGGCGGACAAGCGCCGCATCAAGTCGCCGCAGGCACAGTTCAAGACCAGCGCGCAAGGCTGCGCTGTCATCGGTTCTCATCCCGTGCGCAGTCTCCAGTGCATCCTTGACGTGAAGGACCTCGCGCACCAAAGGCTCGATCGCGTACTTTCGCGCGCGCTCGACCTCATCCTGCACGCGGCGTTGCACGCTTTCGACTTCCGCCCTTGCCTGCGCCAGTTTCTTCTCCAGCTCGGCCTCCCGAGGTGAAATTCTGTTCTCGCAATCGTGCATGCATGCCTCCTGCGGTGCCAATTGCACTAAACCATCGCAGGCAAGGCGGCCTGCTGGCCGGATTCGAGTCCCGACGGGTCGACTCCGACGATCTCGATCAGCCGCCTTCCCTCGCCTGCAGGCGCAAGCTCGACAACGCTTCCCACCTGCCTGCCCAGCAGTGCCAACGGCAAGGGTGCGAGCACGGACACGCAGGCGACGGCCGCGTTGACGTCGGACGGGCAGACGATACCGAGCTGGCGCAGCCCTTCCTCACCCACCACGCGGTAGGTGACGCTGGAGTTCAGGCAGACAAAATCCCGCCGCGTGTCGTTCTGCGGCACGAGAATGGCAGTTGCCAGGAGCGCAAGGAGCTCCTCCGCGGGGTTGTACCTGACTTCGCGCAGGCGCAGCAGCTTCTCTGCCAGACGACTCAGGATGGCGGCATCTTCCTGGGCAAGATAACGAACGTTATGCATGGCAATGAACTCCCGACCGCGACGGCAGCGCGGTCCAGCAACTGAATGAATTCGGAATGGCGCCACAGGCGCCGGCGTACTCAGGTTTTCGGGCGGGGTGCTCGGAGAGCCGGGGGAAAGCGTGGGTTCCCTCGCTGGCTCACCGAGCCAGCGAGAGGCATGCCAGGTCTCGCGTGGACAGTTGCACGCGACGGATGCTCAGGGCGGCCGCGCATGCGTCGGCAAAACAGGGCTGAGAACGGCGAGGAACGAGGCCCGCGGCGAGGCGCCAGACGGCCTTGTTCGGAGCAGAACAATCTCGCTTCGAAAGAATGCAGGACTTGTTCACGTCGGGCCGGGCGGACAGCGGTTGGGAAACGGAGATGAAACGCGATCGAGTATATACATTGCGGTATTTTCGTCAACTCGACGGCCGCTGCATTGATGCCTGTGAAAACGCGACGGCATGGTGCTCTTGTGCCTAGGCATCCGACGCTGCGCGTACGCGCCGCTGACACGCGCTACGGCTTTTGCGATACTCCCACGCATGAATGCGATGCGAATAGGATTGATTTCCGACACCCACGGCCTGTTGAGGCCCGAGGCGCGCATCGCCCTGCGCGACTCGGATCACATCCTGCATGCCGGTGACATCTGTGATCCCACGGTGCTGGTGAAGCTTTCCGAGATCGCGCCGGTGACGGCGGTGCGCGGCAACAACGACCGGGGCGCCTGGGCGGACGCACTGCCTTCACAGGTGACGCTGGAGTTGGGCGGCGTGCGCATTTGCGTGGTGCACGATGCTGCCGAGTACTCGGCAAGCGACGAGGTCGACGTGGTCGTGACCGGCCATTCGCACAAGCCGAGCATGCGCATGGAGGGCCGCGTGCTTCACGTCAATCCCGGCCGCGCGGGCCCGCGTCGATTTCGCCTGCCCATCTCGATCGGCATTCTGGAAATCAGTGACGGGCGGGCGCGGGCCCGACTGCAGACGCTGGAAGTCGACTAGTTCAGTGCCGGCCCGCCGTGCTGGCGCACGCGTCGCCCCACTTCAGGTTCATGCTTTCATGATTCGCTCTTGACGCCGTCAGCGCCAGAGCCGGACGTAAAGAATCGGTAGGCATTACGTCCGCTCTCCTTGGCCAGGTACATCGCGTCGTCGCTGTTGCGCAGAAGACTCTCCTCATCCTCGCCATGGTCGGGATAGATCGCGATGCCGATGCTGGCCGACACTTCGCATGCTTCCGAATCCAGATGCACCGGCTGCGAAGCGACACTGAGCAGCTTGTCGGCAACAATGGCAAGCTGGTCTCCGGTTTCGACTCCCTGCACCAGCACAGCGAACTCGTCGCCCCCTACGCGCGCGACCACGTCCACTGCACGCAGCGCCTCCTTCATGCGCGCCGCCACGGTCTTGAGCAAGGCATCGCCGGCATGATGCCCCTTCGAGTCGTTGACTTCCTTGAAGCGATCGAGATCGATGAACAGCACCCCGAAGCGCTGGTTCTGCCTGCGTCCGGCCTGCAAGGCCATCGAGAGCAGCTGGTTGAAGAGAAAACGGTTGGGCAAGCCGGTCAGGCCATCGTGCGTGGCCAGGTATTCGATACGCTTGGCTGCGCGACGCTGCTCGGTAATGTCGCGCGATACGCCCCGGTAGCCCTGGAACTCTCCGTTCTGTCCGAATACCGGCATGCCGCTCGAGCTCGTGAAATACATGGTGCCGTCTTCGAGGCGCTTCTTGAACACCACGTCGTAATACACCTTGCGGGCGTCCAGAAGCGCCTTGAAGGCATCCCAGCCGCCTTCGAACTCGATCTCGAATTGCCCTTCGCCCACCTTCTTGCCGACCAGCGTACCTGTCGTCGATACCCGACGCCCGCGTCCCGAATCGAAGCGCGTGTAGTAACCGTCCTTGTCCCGTTCCCAGTACCAGTCCGACGACAGCTCGGTCAGGCCCTTGAAGCGCGCCTCGCTTTCCGCCAGCGCCGCGTTCTCCGCGCGCACCTTGCGCCGCAGCTCGCCGACGTGATTGCCGATCAGGACGAAACGCCACAAGGCGTGAAAGCACACCAGGAACAGCACCAGCTGTCCGGTCATGGTGTCGAGCGGGAAAGACAACGCGCCGCCTCTGTGCAGGATCACCACCAGCATCAGGCCGCCGGCGACCAGCAGCAGGCGCCGGTACTCGACAGCCTTCATCTGGAACAGGCCGAAGGCAAAGACCTGCGACAGGTTGATCACGAAGTACAAGCCGATCTCCGGCACCTGCCACATGGCCAGTGCGTGGTTGGCAGTGGCAATGGCAAGCTGGGGAAACGATAACGTGGGATCGGCGAAGCGCTCCGAATAGCGTGAGGCGATTATCCAGCCGAACACCGCCAGATAGACCATGGCGATGCCGAAGTAGATGAAGGTGGGAAGCAGGGAGGCGCCGGCGAGTTGA
This sequence comes from Pseudomonadota bacterium, assembly GCA_023416415.1. Lineage (GTDB taxonomy): Bacteria > Pseudomonadota > Gammaproteobacteria > Burkholderiales > Burkholderiaceae_D > Noviherbaspirillum. The sequence goes on along the minus strand of JAEZHR010000245.1, from coordinate 2,747 downwards.
CTCAGGACGAGCATGCCCGCAGCCGTCAGGCTCCAGTTGACGATCCCGCCACGCATCATGCGCAGCGTTGCCCGCAATTCCTCGTTGCTGCGCGGCCTGCGTCCCTGGTATGTCTTGATCGTCGTAGTCATCAAAACGGCATGCGTAAGCAATGACCAATAGTATTCCGGGAATTGCCTTCCGGCAACACGTCCCGGATCAGGGCAGCGATGCCCCCGTATTGCGCCCGACGAACGCGTTTGCTTCAGTACGTTTGCGGCCCTGCCTGCGTGCCCCCGTGCACGTTCCCGCCCACGATATCCAGTGCAAGCGCCTCGGCCACCTTGATCCCGTCGACTCCTGCCGAAAGAATGCCACCGGCATAGCCCGCGCCCTCGCCCGCCGGAAACAGGCCGCGTGTATTGATGCTCTGGAAGTCGTCGCCGCGCCTGATGCGCACCGGCGATGAAGTGCGCGTTTCAACGCCGGTGAGCACGCCGTCAGCCATCGCGTAACCGCGAATCTGACGATCGAAGGCCGGCAACGCCTCGCGAATGGCCTCGATCGCGTAGGCCGGCAATGCGGGCGCAAGATCGGTCAGGCGCACGCCTGGCTTGTACGATGGCAGGACCGAACCGAAGGTCGCTGACGGCCGGCCCGCCAGGAAATCGCCAATCAGCTGGCCCGGTGCGTCGTAGTTGCCGCCCCCCAGTTCAAAGGCGCGCGATTCCAGTTCGCGCTGGAAATCGATGCCGGCCAGCGGATGGCCGGGGTAGTCCTCCGGCGTGACGCTGACCACGATGCCGCTGTTGGCATTGCGCTCGTTGCGCGAATACTGGCTCATGCCGTTGGTCACGACGCGACCGGGCTCGGAGGTGGCCGCGACCACGGTCCCGCCCGGACACATGCAGAAGCTGTAGACGGCGCGCCCGTTGGCGGCATGATGCACCAGCTTGTAGTCGGCCGCGCCCAGCAGCGGATGGCCGGCAAACTTGCCAAAGCGCGCGCGGTCGATCAGCGACTGCGGATGCTCGATGCGAAAGCCGATCGAGAACGGCTTGGCTTCGACATAGACGCCGCGCTCGTACAGCATCTGAAAGGTGTCGCGCGCGCTGTGGCCGACTGCGAGCACCACGTGGTCGGTTTCGATTACTTCGCCGCCGTCCAGCACCACGCCGCGCACGCGGCCATTGTCCGCATCGCCTTCGCGGATCAGGTCAACCACCCTGGTCTCGAAGCGAAACTCGCCGCCCAGCGAAGTGATGGTTTCGCGCATCGCCTCGACCATTTTCACCAGACGGAAGGTGCCGATGTGCGGCTTGGAGACGTACAGGATTTCCTCGGGCGCATGCGCCTTCACGAACTCGGTCAGCACCTTGCGCCCGTAATGCTTCGGGTCCTTGATGCCGCTGTGCAGCTTGCCGTCCGAGAAAGTCCCCGCCCCGCCCTCGCCGAACTGCACGTTCGATTCGGGATTGAGCTCGCGCTTGCGCCACAGCCCCCAGGTGTCCTTGGTGCGCTCGCGCACGACCTTGCCACGCTCCAGGATGATCGGCCGGAAGCCCATCTGCGCCAGGATCAGCGCGGCGAAGATGCCGCAAGGGCCGAAGCCGATCACGACCGGACGCTTCGCAAGATTTTCCGGGGCCCGGGCGACGAACTTGTAGCTGGTATCAGGTGCAGTTGCGACGTCGGTGCTACCGCCAAGCCGAGCCAGCACGGCCGGCTCGTCCTGCACTTCCACGTCGAGCGTGTAGACCAGCGAAATCGCGCTGCGCTTGCGGGCATCGTAGCCGCGGCGGAACACGTTCACTTTCAGCAACTGCTCACGCGGAATGTTCAGGCGCGCGAGAACGGCAGTCTGCAGATCGGCAGGAGGATGGTCGAGGGGAAGCTGGATGTTGGTGAGGCGGAGCATGGGCAGACTGGCAATGGCGCCTTGTTGTGGTGCAATGGCGAGATTCTACCCTGCGCGGGCTCACGCGCTGCCATGCGGTCCAGCCCACGCCCCTTGTATTCGTCTTGCCATATCGTGTCAAATTTGCAATTCCACTACAGTCAGAAATTGCATTTCTTGCAACGCTTGAAAGGTGAAAACGATGGGCTCCTCCCACTATGAATATCCGGTTCACCCCGGCGACACGCTCGGCAAGATTCTTCAGCGCATGTACGGCTTGACGCCCGGTTCTCACTCGGCCGTCTACCCGGTCGCCGAACAGGCCATCCTGGCGATGAATCCGCACATCAAGGACCCGGACCGCATCGCGACCGGGAAAATCATCCTGATTACCGGGGTTAGGGTCACCGCAGCTTGTGTGCAGATTGCACATACAGTCGGTCAGCAGGAGAAGAATGCGATTTTTGTGGGGACGGTGGCTGGCACAGCCATGAGCACCGCAATAAGCGCAGGGATCGGTCTCTACCTCGTCTCAAATCCAGTTGAGTGGGGCACGGCTCTCGTCCTGGCCACGTTATCAACAGGTGTGAGTTGGGGCTTTGGAAAAGGAGCCGTAAAGCTCTATGACTTGAAATTCCGCGAAATTGATCTTGTCGCCGGGCTAGGAGCGGATCACGTATGCAACTCTTGAACAACGATTACTTCGCCACCGTTTTCCTGTCCATCATTTTCAGCTCCCTCGCATTACCCCCGATGATCCTTCTGATGCATTTCCTGATGCCCAAGGACGTCCTGCTTCGTTACTGGCGCACGCCCCACTTCCGGCCTGCCGAGCTGTTCTTGTTTACCGGGACGATCTATGCCCCCATGC
>JAEZHR010000243.1 GCA_023416415.1 Pseudomonadota bacterium | reverse complement strand
AGGTGAAGGCCACCGGCATCTGCCACACCGACTACTACACGCTCTCCGGTGCAGACCCGGAAGGCATCTTTCCCGCCGTGCTCGGGCACGAAGGCGCGGGCATCATCGTCGACACCGGCCCGGGCGTGAAGAGCGTGGCCAAGGGCGATCACGTAATTCCGCTATACACGCCGGAATGCCGCCAGTGCAAATTCTGCCTATCGCGCAAGCCCAACCTGTGCCAGGCGATCCGTACCACGCAGGGCAAGGGGCTGATGCCCGATGCGACGTCGCGCTTTTCGCTGGGCGGCAAGCCGATCTTCCATTACATGGGCACATCGACCTTTTCCAACTACATCGTCGTGCCCGAGATTGCGGTCGCGAAAATCCGGCCGGACGCCCCCTTCGACAAGGTGTGCTACATCGGCTGCGGCGTGACTACTGGCGTCGGCGCGGTGATCTTCACGGCCAAGGTGGAAGCGGGCGCAAACGTGGCCGTGTTCGGCTTGGGCGGCATCGGCCAGAACGTGATCCAGGCCGCGAAGATGGTTGGCGCGGACAAGATCATCGGTGTCGACATCAATCCCGCGCGTGAAGAGATGGCGCGCAAGTTCGGCATGACGCATTTCGTCAATCCGAACGAAGTCGAGAACGTGGTCGATCGCATCATTCAATTGACCGACGGCGGCGTCGACTACTCGTTCGAGTGCATCGGCAACACCAAGGTGATGCGCCAGGCGCTGGAGTGCTGCCACAAGGGATGGGGCCAGTCGATCATCATCGGCGTGGCCGAAGCAGGCGCGGAGATCAGCACGCGTCCGTTCCAGCTCGTCACCGGCCGCGAGTGGAAGGGCTCGGCCTTTGGCGGCGCGCGCGGGCGCACCGACGTGCCGAAGATCGTTGACTGGTACATGGAGGGCAAGCTCAACATCGACGACCTGATCACGCACAAGCTCTCGCTCGACCAGATCAATGACGGTTTCGATTTGATGAAGCGCGGGGAGTCGATTCGTTCGGTGGTGATGTACTGATGGCAGCCGCAATTGAGTTGGTGTCAAAGCACGCCTGCTTCGGCGGCGAACAGCGCTTCTATCGTCACGATTCGCAGGTCATCGGCCTGCCGATGCGCTTCTCGGTCTACCTGCCGCCGCAGGCGCTGGCCGGCGCAAGCTGCCCGGCCGTGTTCTATCTCGCCGGCCTGACCTGTAGCGAAGAGACCTTCATGATCAAGGCCGGCGCCCAGCGCGTGGCCGCGCGCGAAGGTTTGATCCTGATCACGCCCGACACCAGTCCGCGCGGCGCGAACGTGCCTGGCGAGTCGGACAGCTGGGATTTCGGTGTCGGCGCCGGCTTCTACCTTGACGCCACCGCCGAGCCGTGGGCGCGCCACTACCGGATGTACAGCTACATCGTCGATGAATTGCGCGCGCTGGCCATCGGCGCGTTCGGGCTGGACGCACATCGGGTCGGCATCATGGGACATTCGATGGGCGGACACGGCGCGCTGGTGCTTGCGCTGCGCAACCCGGACCTGTTCCGCTCGGTGTCGGCCTTTGCCCCGATCGCTGCGCCGATGCAATGCCCGTGGGGGCAGAAGGCCTTCAGCGGCTATCTCGGCAGCGACCGGGCCGCGTGGAAGCAGTACGACGCGACCGAACTGATGCGCGCGCAGGGCAGGGCGGTCTATCCGCAAGGCATTCTGATCGATCAGGGGCTGGACGACAAATTCCTCGATGAGCAGCTGCACCCGCATCTGTTCGAGGAAGCCTGCCGGCAGGCAGGGCAGCCGCTGACGCTGCGGCGGCATGCCGGGTACGACCACGGGTATTACTTCATCTCGACCTTCGTCGAGGCGCATCTGCTTCACCACAGCGGGCAGTTGCGAGGGTAGGCGCAGGCGCTGCGCTGCGCGTTGCATCCAGCAGATGGCGTCATCTGCTGGTTCGCTCGCGCTCCTGGATTTCGAGTACGTGGCTGCGCCGATTTCGCTGACAGGATCATTGCCGTTGCGGCCTGCGCATGCGCGAGATGCCCTCTGCCATGCGAAGCGGCACCGCTGCCTCGTCCGCCTTCATCAGCCCGGTCAGCGATGAGGGATGGCGAAGCATCACCGGACAGCCCGGCCGCGCGACGATCATGACCTGCTCTACGATTGCCGCTGAACCCACGGGGCCAGGAGCCAGCTGACAATGACGGCAGCGACGATCAGGCCGATCTCAAGAAAACTCTGCTGCGCGAGACCATAGACGAACGAGCAGAACACGATCGCCATCAGCAGAAAGCCAACCGCAAGCCATGCGGGCGATGCACCGATATCCGCCCGCCGATTCCAGGCGGCCACGAAGACCGCAAGGTAGGAGATGAGAAAGGTGGCGCTCGCGACGTTCGCCAGGGCGCCCAGGTTGAGCGTGAGGGCAAGCAGGAGGGCGATGGCGACGCAGACCATGAAGCCTGACGTGGCCTGTCCCCAGATCCGCCGCTTTCCCTGCATCTCGGCGCTGATGTTGAGTATCGAGAACAGAGTGGCGTTGATGGCAGACGAGGTGGCCAGCAGCGCGCCCAGAGAGGCGGCGACGACACCGACCCGACCGAGCACCGGATAAGCCACTTCGGCAAGGGCGGTATCGCCGTAACGTGTCAGCTCGGCAGGCGTGATATTGCCCAGCAGGACGACTGCCAGCGCGACATACAGCGCGATCGTGACACCGATGGCCAGGAAGAAGGCACGCGGCATGGTGCGCGCCGGGTCCGACACCGAACCTGCGGCATTGGCCATCATGCCGTAGCCGGAATAGGCGAAGAACGTCAGGCCGACGCTGGAGACCAATGCCTCGCCGCTGAACGGCCCCTGGAAGCGCAGGAGTTCGGGCTTGAGGGTAGTCGCGCCGATCAGTGCGAGCCCGACCAGGATGCCGAGCTTGATGATCACCAGGACCAGCTCGGTTCGTCCGACGGTGCTCGCTCCGATGATGTTGACCATGGCAAGCACCAAAGTGACGACTGCGGCGTAGAGTCCGATTAGGGCTGGCGATGATGGCTCCCCCAGCAGGGTAACGGTATAGGCGCCAAAGGAACGCGCCACCATGGAGACGGACAATACCAGCGTGATCAGGTAGAGCAGCGAAAGTGAAAGTGCAACCTTTTGCGAGGAAAAGCCGCGCTGGAAAAAGTCGAGGATGCCGCCCGAGCTCGGATAACGGGCACTGAGTCTGGCATACGCATAGCCGGAAAACAGCGCGACCACGCCCCCCAGCAGGAAGGCAATCCAGGTTTCGGCATGTACCAGCAATGCGGTCTGGCCGAGCAGGGTGAAAATCCCGGCACCGACCATGGCGCCGATTCCGAGCGCGGCGACGCTCCAGACCGATAAGGGCTTGCTTTTTTTGGAGACGGAATCGTTCATGTTAAGTACGGAGTCCGCGATAGAGGTTGTAGCCGAGCGTGTGCGCCACCGCCGCGACCATCTTTTGTCCACGTACGCTGTTGCCCGCCTTGTCCAGCGGCGGCGAGAAGCCGGCAATCCCCATCACCCCCGGCACTACCGCGAGAATTCCTCCACCGACGCCGCTCTTGCCCGGCAAGCCGACGGTATACGCCCAGTCGCCGGATTTTCCATACATGCCTTCCATCGTCATTTCCGCAAGGACGCAGGGCACGTTGTCGCGTGCAAGAACGCGCTTGCCGGTCCTGGGATTGATTCCCTCGGCGGCCAGTGTCGCACCCATCGTGGCCAGATCGACGGTGTCGATCAGGGTCGAGCATTGGCGGGTGTAGACATCGCAGGCTTCCATGGGATCGCAGTACATGGTGCCGGCTGTATAGAGCAACCAGGAAATGCCACGGTTGTGAAAATTGGTGGATTGCTCGGATTGGTTGACCTCATCCGACAAGGCGATTGCACGCCCTGCCAGTTGACTCTGCATTTCGAGAATTCGCGCCCAGCGGTCCTCTCTGTCTTTGGCATTGATCAGGCTGACGGTCGAGAGGGCGCCGGCGTTGACCAACGGCGACAGTGGTTTGCCCTTGTGCAATGCAAGCGCGATGACGGAATCGAACGGAAGACCGGTCGGATCCGCGCCGACTTTTTCATGCACCTTCAATGGTCCCAGCTCCTGAAGCGCCAGTGCCAGTGTGCATACCTTGGAGATGGATTCGATGGCGAACTTGTAAGTGCTGTCGCCGACGTCGACGACGGTACCGTCGACCGTCACCGCCGCCAGCCCCGCCAGGCCCGACGGCACGCTCGCAAGGATGGGAATGTAGGTGGCATTGGCACCGCCTCGCAGCGTCGAGAACCGCGCATGTGCATCCTTGACGGCGTCTGACAGGGCTTGCTGATCGATGGTCATGATTATCGTCCGGGAGAAACGTCGAAACCGGGGGCCGGCCTTGCGAGGATGGGATCGCGTTGCTGGCCCTGGGCGGGTCTACCTGCCGTGTCCGGCCGGATGGACAACTACCCGGTCACGTTCGGTCTCCCAGGTAAAGGGGGCAAAGTCGCTGTTCTTGTCTTTCCAGTCGGGCTTTCGGCTGGCATAGATCAAGAGCGGAATGACGACGAAGAATATGGTCAGGGCGATCAGAATGGTGACGTACGTCGTAGGACTTCCCACCTTGACTTGCAACGGAGGCACGAAGCTGAGTACGAATGCAAGCAGCTAACCGAGGAAGCCCACGCCGCCGATGATCCACATGCCGGCATTGCCGCCAGGAACCCGGTAGGGACGCGGACGGTTGGGCTGGCTGTAACGCAGGTAGATGGCCGCGGCAAACATCAGCAAGTACATGATCAGATACAGAATCACCGTAAGCTGACTGAGGATCTGGTAGGCAGCCTGCACCGAGGGAAGAATCACGAAAACGACCGCCAGGCATGAAACGACAACCGCCTGCACCAGGAGAATGTGCGAGGCCATGCCATGGGCATTGGTGTGCTGCCACCAGCGCGGCAGATACCCTGCTTTTGCAACTGCCAGCAAACCCGAGGAAGGCCCCCCCACCCAGGTGACCACCCCTGCCAGTACCCCGATGGCCAGTGCAGCGGCGATGACGGGGCTGAGCCACTGCAAGCCCGCCCACCTGAACATGTCGTCGTAGGCCACCAGGAGGCTTTGGGTCAGATTGATTGCGGAATGGGGAATGACGAAGGCAATCGCCAGCGTGCCGAGGACGAAGATCAGCACCGTGCCTGCCGCGGCCAGCATGATGGCGATCGGATAGTTCCTTTTCGGGTTGTCCACCTCCTTGACATGGATGGCATTCATTTCCATCCCGGCATAGAACAGGAAGATGCTCGCCGCCAGCACGATGTTGCGGAAGTTGGAAAGATCTGGGATGACCTTGTCCGCCTCCAGAACGATCTGTGGCTTGCCGCCACCGAACAGATAGGCGAACCCCAGCACGATCAGGATGATCGCCGGAATGATGGTGCCGATGATGCCACCCCATTTGGCCACCTTGGCGAAGGTACTGATGCCACGGAACGCGATGAAGGTCGCCAGCCAGTAGATCGCCAGCACGATCACCAGCACGAAGACCTTATTGGACGACAGGGCCGTATCGAAACTCTGATCGGGGCCCATGAATGCCAGCGAGACAGCCGCAAACGTCAGTGCGGTCGGGAACCAGACCGTGACTTCGATCCAGAGCATGCACATTGCCAGGAATGCCCAACGCGTTCCGAAGGCTTCGCCGACCCAGCGGAACACGCTGCCCTTTTCCGGCCAGCCTGTCGCGAGCTCGGCTGCGACCAACGACACCGGAATCAGGAAACATACCGCCGCGAAGAGATAGTAGAAGATAGAACCGAGCCCGTACTCTGCTTCCGCTGGCAAGCCGCGCAGGCTCACCACGGCAACGATGTTCATGATGACCAGCGTGAAGATGCTCAGCTTCTTGGTCGAGATCGTGCGAGCGGAGTTGTCGGCGGATTGACTGGACATGGCGAGGCCTTTTGATCAGGTGTGCTTGAAACTGTCGTCGTGGGCGATGCCGCCCAGCGTCGGGTGCTGGCGCAGATAGTCCAGCGCGTCCTTGAAGTCTTTCATCAGCAGCGCCGCGAAATCCATCTCGAAACCGCGCCGGCACATCAGGCGCATGACCACCACGTCCGACGCGCCGCCGCTCAGCGCGAATGCAGGCGCCTGCCAGCCGCGCAGACGCAGGCGCTCGGAAACGTCGTACAGTGTGTAACCGGGGTTCTCGCCAGCCTTGATGCGGAAGCAAACGGCGGGAATGCCGGTCTTCGGATCACCGGTGCAGATGAACTCATAGGGGCCGAGCGGCGCAATTTCCTTCGCCAGGTAGGCGGCCACCTGATAGCAGGCACTCTGCACCTTGGCGTAGCCTTCGCGCCCCAGGCGCAGGAATTCGTAGTACTGCGAGATGACCTGTCCCGCCGGGCGCGAGAAGTTGATCGCGAAGGTGCCGATTTCTCCGCCGAGATAATCGACATTGAACACCAGCTCTTCAGGGAGGTCCTTGGCTTCGCGCCAGATCACCCAGCCGCAGCCCAGCGGCGCGAGCCCATACTTGTGGCCGGATGCACTGATCGATTTCACGCGCGGCAGCCGGAAATCCCACTCGATCTCGGGTGCGACGAAGGGCGCCAGAAAGCCGCCACTGGCGGCATCGACGTGTATGTCGATGTCGAATCCCTTGTCCTTCTGCAGCTTGTCGAGCGCGTCGTGCAGCGGCTTCGGAAATTCATAGTTGCCGGTGTAGGTCACACCGAAGGTCGGAACGACGCCGATGGTGTTCTCGTCACAGGCGGCCAGCATGCGATCCGGGTCCATGAACAGACGCCCGGGTTCCATGGGGATCTCGCGTATCTCCACATCCCAGTAACGGGCGAACTTGTGCCAGCAGATCTGCACCGGTCCGCAAACCATATTGGGCTTGTCGGTCGGCTTTCCCTGCGCCGCCATTTTCTTGCGCCAGCGCCATTTCATCGCCATGCCGCCAAGCATGCACGCCTCGGACGAGCCGATGGTGTTGGTCCCGGTTGCTTTGCCATCGGGCGGCTTCGGCGCGTTCCACAGGTCGGCCACCATGTTCACGCAACGCATGTCGATCTGAGCCGATTGCGGATACTCTTCCTTGTCTATCCAGTTCTTGTTGATGGATAGATCCATGAGCTTGTGGACGTACTCGTCGTCCCAGGTCTGGCAAAAGGTCGCCAGATTCTGGCGGGCATTCCCGTCCAGGTACAGTTCGTCCTCGATGATCTGATAGACGACATCCGGGCGCATTTCATTGTCGGGAAATGCATTGGCTTCGGCCACCTTTCTGATGTCGAGGGAGCCAAAGCGCGAATCCAGAATTTCGGAGCGCAGCGTGTCTAGAGAGTTGTTGGCCATGGGTAGGTCCTGATATTAAATTGAGATTCAAAAAGATCGGACAGATTCCCGATCGAATACGCCTGGATGGATCATTTGCGAGTGCATGAGTTGCAGGTTCACGGAGAGCGCATCAACTTCGATTCCTAGCGAAAATCGAACCAGTTCACGTTGCCGGCGCTGCCATTGCTCTTGAAAACGATATAGACGTCATGAATGCCGGTCACCGGCACGTCGACCGGGCTCGTTACCGTTGTCCAGCTTTGATAGCCACCAGCGTCCGGGACCGGTACTGTCGCAATCCGCAGTCCGCCCGGCGTATCGAGATGGAACTCGATCGTGCTGCCGCCACGTGCATCGGCGGCATTGGCGACCCGTGCCTCCACCTCCGTGACGCCGGCGCCGAAATCGATGTTGTTGTATCTCGCGTAAGAGTCGTTGATGCTGAAACCCAGGTTGTATCCGCCGTCCACATCCGATGTCGTTTCGGTCTGCAAGGCGAATACGTCGTCATAACTGGATGACTGGATTTTTGTCGTCGCGGGAATCGGATAGGTTTCGGATTGTGTGCCGCTCCAGGTAAAGGTGGCGCCGCTATAGCGCGGCAACGTATACCGGAATGACTGCCTTCCCCAGACCAACTGGAAATCCTTGTCTGCGTCGGTATCGTTGAAGGCGATCAGAGCCTTCGAACCGTCCGGATTCTGGAATGCCACGCTGATCATGCCCGTGGGGTTGATCGAATAGATGCGGGTGGCCCCCGGGAGCACGTATTTGCTGAAGTGCCCGAGTGTGTAGTAATCGATTTCGTAGCTGACGTCGCCGGTAATGCTGTTGACGGTCACCACCGGTGCGCATTGGTCGCAGCCGCCGAGATGCGGGCCGCGATTTTCGTCCAGCGCGAGCGCCCACTTGATGAAGCTGCGGCTCCAGTTGCGCATGGACTGGATGATCATTTCGAAGTCGTTGGTGTCCGGGTCGGCAATCCAGGCGCCGCTCGAAGCCTCGGTGACGTAGTTTTCCTTGTCGGGGAACAGGTTGTGCAGCACCGTCATTGCTCCCGGCGTGCCTCCATACCAGTGCCAGGCCGTTCCGGCCACCCGTTCGGAGTCCCCGACTTGGGAATCGGTCAGGACGCGGGCCGGGAAAATCGTGTTGTCCCAGTTGTGGTCGAAGATCAGAACGCGGGTATCGAGGCCGGAGGCCTCCAGCGAAGGCAGAATGTAGTTGCGCAGAAGCAGTCGTTGCGTTTCCGGATTTTTTTCCATGCCGGGATAATCGAGCGACGCGTAGTCCGGCTCATTCTGGTGCGAGATGAGGTCGATGCCGATTCCCTCGGCTTCGTATGCCTGCAGATACTTCACGTAATACTCCGCCCACGCCCCCCACGCTTCCGGACGCAGGTCTCCGCCGTACAGGGAATCGTTCGTCTTCATCCACGCCGGTGCGCTCCAGACCGACGCCAGGAGCAACATCTCCGGATTGAGCCGCTTTGCCCACTGGATGATGGGAATGCGATCCGCTCGGTCAACATCGATCGAAAAATTGGCGAGCGTGGGATCGGTTTCTCCTTGCGGTACGTCATCGTAGGTGTAATGGAATCGCGAAAGATCGGAGCTGCCGATGGTGTCCGCATTGGCCGGCGTCGAGAACTGTGCGCTCGCTTGAGGGGCCAATCGCTGCGTCTGGTCATTTGTTGTCACGACGACCGAAACAGAAGGTCCGGCCTCATTGGTCTGCGGCGCTTCAACGCTGGCTTGCGCGACAACCCGGGGTTCGCGTCCTTCACCGCCACCTTCGCCGCCTCCGCACCCTGCAGCGAGCAACAGTGGAAAGAGAGAACTGCACAGCGTGCGAATGTTCAGCATATGAAATAAAGCTACTGCCGGCTTCATGAGATTCCTCGCGACTCGGCCTCCCGTTTCGTGTACCGCAGATGTTGATGCCGATCTGCATGCCGATGGAAGAGCGTGCTTCGGCATGACTTGATGCATGACTTGACAGCACCAAACATCTTCCCGGCTCACACGCCTTTCGGCATCAGAATCGACTATGGGCCGGGTCGGAACAGTATCGGAACGGAGTGCATGAGCACGCGATGCAAGTGACTTGATACAAGTGACCTTTTTGATCATGTGCGGCTGGAGACGTTCACCGCCGGGCCGGTGCCGCGCACTCGAAATCGCGTTTTCCTTTGTCGGCGGAACTGTTTGTGCGCAGGGGAAGGCGAGCGAGAGCGGGCACATTGCACTGATTTCTCGAAGTTGATGTGGCCAAACTTCGACCCCCGTCCCTGAGCCGGACGGGGGGACTGCGATCAGCCGGCTTGCGCTGCCGTGGCCTCGGCGGACTGGGACTGGGATGTGCCGGATGCGGACGAGCCTGAGCTGGCTGGCGCTGCCGCCGGCGTGGTCGATGCCGTAGAGCCGTTTGCCGTGCTCGGCGTTGTTGATGAGCCGCCCGGCGTGGTGGGTGTCGTCGCGGCGCCCGGATTGGTGCCTCCGGTAGTCGAAGGCGTCGGCGCTTCAGCAGGGGCGGCCGAGGTCGGTGTAAGGACCGCAGCCTGCTGCTGTATCGAACCGTTGAGGCGGATATCGGCTGAAGACGCCCCGACCAGGATCGGGATATTCCCTGCGGGCGCGACCCACGCATCGCTGGCGGCATCCCAGTACGCCAGCGATTCGGGCGAGAGCTGGATGGTCACGTTCTTGATTACAACTGCAGACGGATGATGGAATCCAGAGTTCATATACGAAATGCGGGCTTCCTGCGTAGCCTGCAAAAGCAAGCCTGCAAGTGCGGCCATATTCCGGAGGAAGGAATGGGAGCAGTGCGAGCATGGCGCAAACCTGATCCCTCATGCGCGTGTGAAACCAGACTCGCATGCAGCATGCAGCAGCAGAAGGCGACCTGAGGCGTGGGTACGGCACCGTGATCGCAGCGGTCCGGATGCCGATAGAGAGTCCGTGGATCACTGCGGATTTCTGAGTTCTAACTAAGATAGTGGTCGGTGTGATGTACTACATGCCTGCAATCGGCATGCTGCTGTAAATCAGTGGGGCGGCGTGCAACACCGCACGCAGATTCTTCTCGTATCCGGCGCAGAAGGTTCTGCACGACATGGCTGCGCATTGAAACGCGTCGCGGGTTCGGCCTGGCGGTTCGAATGCTCCGCGATCTTCGTGAAAAGGACGGGATCTTTAACTGTCCGGCGCCATTCTCATGAATGACGGCGTCTCGCAGGATCTCCGAGAGATTCACCTGTCGCAGGGCCGAACTTGTTGCGCAGGACCGTTTATTGTCAGTATGCCGGGAACAATCCTCTCTCGGCCCCTGTCTTCCGACTTACGCGCCAAACACGCGCCGGCCTTGGTGACGAAGTCTGGGCAGTGCGAGGTTGTTTGCATTCCATGCATATTTGCTTAGGAGCACTTCATGAAAACAGCACACTTTGTTCTTGCTTCAAGTTTCTTGCTGACCGGCCTATCATTCGGCTCGGCCTATGCTCAAGGTTCCGCGCCTGTGGCAGGACAAGCTACAGTGGGTGTGAGTGTCAAAGAGATGGATGCCGTGATCAACGGGTGGAGCGTCAAGAAGGCCATTCTGGACAAGGATGTTTACGATACGAAAAACCAGAAGATCGGCAAGATTGAAGACATCATTATTGCTCCTGACAACGCCGTTTCCTACGCCATCATTGGTGCGGGCGGCTTTCTCGGTATGGATCGGCACGACGTAGCGATTCCCGTCAAGCAGATCAAGCGCGAGGACAACAAGTTCGTTCTTCCGGGTGCGACGAAGGAATCGCTCAAGGCGCTTCCCAAGTTCGAATACTCATCGAAGAAGAACTGATTGTTGTAGTACGAATGCCAGGCGCAGCCTGGCATCGGTGCAGCCGGCTTGATGTCGACGATTGCGGCATCAAGCCGTTTGCATACTGAAGTGACGGCCTCCAGAGTTCCTGGCCGGCTTCGAGTCGTCGGCAGCGCTGAATCGCCCCAGCTTTCGTGGGGGCCGCTCCATCTCCGGGATGTACGGCGCAAGAAACGATGTCTTTGTCATTGTCCTCGCCGAGGACACGCGTGACTACGAGAAGAAGAGATACAAGCCCCGGAGCTTGCGTATCATTCTGCACACCCTGTAGGGAGGCTTTCCAGGAACCGGACCGCGTTCCGGACGCGGCCTTGCTGCCTGGCCGCTGTCTTTTTTCTGGTGTCCGGTGCCGGGGGCGCGGGCCTACGGCCGCACTGCACTCCACGCCGCGTCCGCGAAGATTTCCCGGTACTTCCTGATATCGGTCTGTGCTCGCCCCGATAGCCACAGTCGCGCATAGTCGTGCGCCGGTCCCGTGATCAGTGAGCCGTACAGTTCCAGCGGCAGCTTCTTCAGCTCGCCTTTTTCGATGTAGGGCCCAAACCAGCGCAGTACCTCGTTCAGCGAGGTCCTGGAGTTGGCCTTCAGCTCGTCCGCCGCTTCCGTTTTCGCCAGCGCGCCGCGGTTGTAGAGGATGAAGCGCGCCTTGTCCGGATTGGCCGCGATCCAGTCCACATAGGAAAGCGCAATTGCCCTCACGCCAGCCTCTGCGCTGGTTGCCTGCTTGAGCCTTGTCTGTTGCCAGTCGTGGTAGTCGGCCAGGGCTTCCGTGAAGACCGCTCCCGCAATGCGTTCCTTGCTGCCGAAATGGTGGTACATGCTGCCCACGCTGGCGTTGGCGCGCTCCCGAATCATGTCGATGGTGGTGGCTTCAATGCCGTGCTCGGTGAAACAGGCAAGGGCGGCGTCGAGGATTTCCTGCTTCCGGGATTTCTTTGAAGTGATCATTCTAAAAGTCATCGTTGACTAGAACATTATTCTAGAATAATGTTCTAGAAACTTGTTCGATCCGGAGGAGATGATGAACCAGACGCTTGGAATGTACAAACAGCTTGGCAACGAAGCCTTCAGCAAGGCGATC
Source organism: Pseudomonadota bacterium (assembly GCA_023416415.1). Lineage (GTDB taxonomy): Bacteria > Pseudomonadota > Gammaproteobacteria > Burkholderiales > Burkholderiaceae_D > Noviherbaspirillum. Next base: position 6,190 of record JAEZHR010000243.1, on the reverse strand, counting down.
GCGCAGATCGCGCCGTACTTCGCGACGATCAGGCCAGCTTTCCGCGAACTGCGTCCTGGCTATGCCGAGGTCAGCTTCGAAAACCGGCGCGAAGTGCACAACCACATCGGCACCGTGCACGCGATCGCACTGTGCAATGCGGCCGAGCTTGCAGCGGGCACGATGACCACGGTATCGATTCCCGACGGCGCCCAGTGGATTCCGGTCGGCATGAATGTGCAGTACCTGGCCAAGGCCAGGACTGACATGCGCGTGACGGCCGACGGCGCGGGCATCGACTGGAACACGTCGGGCAATGTGGAGGTGCCGATCGATGCCTTCGATACCGAAGGCAGGAAAGTCTTCACGGCGCGGATCACGATGAATCTGCGGCAGGTCTGAGCGAAAGCGATCGTACGGAGCATGAAATGAGTCTGGTCATCCGAATGCTGTATGTGCTGCTGATTGCGCCGTTTCGTCCGCGTCTGCCGGCGGGGCCGACGAAGAGCCGGCTGCGCCTGTTCACGCTGCCGAACGATCTCGACATCAACCTGCACATGAACAACGGCCGCTACCTGACCATCTGCGATCTGAACCGGGTCGATCTGTTCATTCGCACCGGGCTCGCCGGGCTGATGCTCAGGCGAGGCTGGAAGCCGGTAGTGGTCGAGCACACGATGAGCTACAAGAGGCCGCTCAGGCTGTTCCAGCGCTTCGAGGTGACGATGGCGCTCACGCACTGGGACGAGAAATATTTCTACATGACGCACACTTTCATCGCCGATGATCGTGTCGTTGCCCTGGGCATGTCCAAGGCGGCACTGCGTGGCAGGGCAGGCGTGCTGAAACCGGTCGAGGTGGTGGCCGAGCTTGCACGCACCCAGCCCCAGCCACCCCTTGCTTCGCGGCCGAAAGGGGAGATCCCCTGCTTCTGGTCCGCTGCCCATTTTCACGATCACGAAAAAAAGAGGAGCCGATGATGAAATACTATGCCTGTGCCGAGATTGCCGTTACCAATCCTGACTGGATTGCGGAATATGTGGCTCATGTCACGCCGCTCGTCGAAGCCCATGGCGGGCGCTATCTTGCACGTACGTCGAGAGTCGAGCTGATCGAAGGCGAACGGCAGCCCGAAAGCATGCTGCTGATCGAGTTCGATTCACGTGAAGCGGTCGATGCGTTCTATACCAGCGTCGAGTACGCGCCACATCTGAAAGCCCGTAAGGAGGGATCGGTGGGGCGCTTCCTGCTGGTCACCGGGAAGGACGACTTCCGGGCGGCGCGCATTGCGTCCTGAATCAGCGCCTGCCGTCGAATTGCGGTCAGGACGGCGGTGCAGCCTGCCGCGCGCTTTGCGGTGCATTTCGAAGCGCCTCATCGATCGCGCCAATCAGGTCGCTGCGGATCTGCACCCAGTCGTTGAGCGCGTGTGTCCACACCCGCAGCTCGTACTCCAGCGTGTCGACGTTGCGTTTGACCAGCAGGACCTGAGGCGCGGGCGCATCCAGCAGCTTGTCGTCGGCGTCTGCCACGGCGAGCAATCGTACCTTCACCTGGTCGCTAGGAATGTCCGTCTTCGCCACGACTGGCACCGAAATCATGCGCAGGTTGCCGGTTGGCGTCCAGTTGGTCACCTGATCCGAAATGAGCTTGGCATTGGGAATGATGACTGCGGCGCCTGACGTGCTTTCGATGATGGTCGCCCGGATGCCGATCTGGCGCACCCGGCCCACCACATCGCCCAGCTGTATCGTGTCGCCGGCTTTGACCGGACGTTCGAACAGAACGATCAGGCCGGAGACGAAATTGTTGACGATGTTCTGCAGGCCGAAGCCGATGCCGACGGTCAGCGCGCCGGCGACGATGGCAAAGCGCGTCGTGTCGATGCCGGTGGCAGACAGCGCGAGCATGAACCCGAGCACAATGATCAGGTAGCGCACGGTCGTCGAAACTGCGAGCGGCAGTCCCCGGTCGAGCTGCACACGCGAGAAGATCTCTTCCTCAAGTAAGAACTGCACCAGCTTCGCGACCAGGTAGGTGGCGCCGAGCATGAAGGAAAAGACCAGGATACTGCTCACTGACACCTTCAGGCTTCCGATCTGCCCGGTTGTCTTCCACAGGACATTGCCCCAGTTCTTTACCAGCGCAAGCATGCCGAAGGCACGCAGAGAGAAGAGCACCCAGTAGGCCAGGGCACACCAGCTGACCAGGCGCGTCATGCGTGCCGCGATCAATTCATGATATCTGCGCACGCCGGCGGCATAGGAAAATGGCGGCACATGCAGCAGTGCGCGCACCACGCCGCCAAACGCACGCACGATCGCGTACAGGACGACGGCAACGTATGCGCTGGACAATCCCGCACTCAGTAAAACGTCGGCCAGCGCGGAAAATCCGGCGATGCTGGCGACCAGAGCGCCGGCGGCGACGAGCAGTATGGTGTGAGCAATGACCAGCCCGATGTGCCTGCCTGCGTGCACACCGGCTTGCATGCTTGTGCCCGGACTTGTATCTGCAACCGTGTCCCGTGTGCCACCGGCATGGTGCAAAATCCATTGGCGGCGAAAACGCAGCAGAAACAGGATGAGCAGAAAAACTTCGAGCATCAGCATCAGTCGCGCAAGAGCAGGCGTGGCGGACAGTACGTCGCGCAGCCAGTCGGCCACATGGAAGGCGATGACGATCTGGAACAAGGGAAAGACATCGCGCTCGACCAGACGCCGGGTGAACAAGTACACCGGAGGCGCCGAGATCAGCCCCAGCAATGCCGTGAAGGCATGAGGTGGTGCCGGATAAAGCCACCCCGCGAGCAGCAGACCGAGCAGCAATGCGGTGACGATGGGCATGTCGAAAATCGCCCGCCTGGCTTGCAGCGCCGAATCGGTTTCACTCAGTTCTCCGATTCTGGGACGTATCGCGAACAGGCAGATGATGATGACTGCGGTCAGTGCTCCGTGCAGAAGAAGCGTGCGCCGCTGTTCCTTCAGATAGATATTCAGCTCGGTCAAGTTCGCCCGGAATCGCCCGCCAGTGTCGGGCGTCGTTCTGGCAAGCGTTTCCGACCAGAACGCGCGGCTCCATAGCGGCGCGCTGTCACGCTGAAACAGCCTTCGCAGGACGAGCCCCCCGAAGGCGGCCTGTTGTGCTTGCAGCTCATCGAGCGTGCTGCTGATATCCGCAATGCGGCCCTGCAGGCCCAGCACCATTTCCTGTTCATCCTGCAGCGCTTGTTGCGCATTGCGGATGGCGCGTCGCGTTTCTTCGACACGGTCCAGCAAATCCTGGGGAATTTCCCGCGCTGCGGCCGAGGCGGTCTTGTTCCATTTCTTTTCAAGCGTTTCCAGCGCACGCCTGTCTCGTTCCAGCTGATAGGCAGCGCGCGCAAGCTCGCGTCGCACGGGCGTGACCGCAAGTTCGAGTTCGCGCAGCGCAGTCCCCTGGCGCTGGATTTCCTCGAGCATGAATCCGGACGGCGCCTGCATTGCGGTTGCTTCTCTCTGCAAGCGCTGCAACTCCGCTTCGAGGCGCGGCACCTGATACGCCCCCATGCCGATGACATCCTTGATCCATTCGCGATTCTGCATGCGTCGCGCCTCGGACAGGTCGGACACGGCTTCCTCGGAGATTTCGGATATGGGCGTGGCTTGTGTTTCGGTATCCGTCGCGGTGCCTTCGGCGGTGGCTGCAGCAGATGTCTGGGCCTGGGCAATGCCCGGCCATGACGTGGACAATGCCGTAAGCAACGTTATGAGCCAGATAAGCACGCCAACGGCCGGTGGAAAAAGGCGGCACCGCAAGGTCTGCTGATTCATGTGCGCAGCGGGGAATCGACTTGTTCAGATTAGGCGCATGGGCACGGTGGACCACGCGGTGCTCGGTGTGTTCAGGGCGCGCGTCGGCATCATCGGTTTATTGTCGGCATGAAAAAGGAGGCGGGCGATGACGTTGGTCATGGACTTGGAACGCAGGCACTTCGCCCGGAAGGCGCAGTCTTGTTCAACGGATCGAAGGCGTCGCCAGGATCCGGCAGGGGCTGGGAACCGGCCGCCGTGGCGGGGTACTTATCGGACGGCGTCTGCTTGCCGCACTTGCCCAACGAAGCCGTGCAGCGGGAGCCGGCATCACGCCATTTTCCCGGCAGTGTTCTTGAGAGGAGCAGAATTCATGGTCGAAGGTCGAGTGGGGAGTCCTTGTTTGGCACCAGTGGTACCCCCCGTATCCCCGGCAGCGGAAAACGCTAGTCGCAGTGGTGAGGATACGGATCATTCCAATGCGAAAACGACGTCCCTTGGGTCAAGGCCCCCTCCATCTCCGAGAAGTGCCACTCATATCCCCGGCTTGCGCGACTTCGTGCACGACAGCTCGCCACGCACGGAGTCGATATCGGGTACAGGGCAAGGCAAGCAGAGGCTTAAGCAGCACGAAGCATTGCGGGAAATGCACCGTTCCGGGGACGAGTTGCATGCCTGCCTGGTCGGAAAGGTCGCCGAATTTGCAGAAGATTGCCGCCACCTGACCTGGGAGAATGCATTCGAATATGCGCAACAGATAGCGGATTGGGCATTGAGGTACTGCGACAAGACAGAGGCCGCCGGGATGCAGGGTGGGAAAAGGTCCGATGCACGCCCCAAGCGCATAGATATTGCGTATCAATATTTCGATCGCGAGTCGGGCCAATTCATAACGAGTGAAGAAAACGACGGACATACTTTGCTCATACGTTCTCAGCGTTTCGAGTTCCAGCACTTCACAACCGTTTCCGAAAGTCTGCTGGAGATACTTTCCTTTCATTTCAAGGAAAACGCCGAGAAGCTCGACAGGGATGCGGTAAAACGCTGGTCGGGGCTTGACGGGGCAAAGCAGGCGAATGACAGCGGGGAGCCTGGGGAGGCGACTGGCGATGACTGGGCGGCTGTCGAGAAATATCTCAAAGACAAGGCGCTGTTTGACCGCGTCAACAAATTTGTGGTGCCGCCCAGGCAATTTCCGCAGCGTCCGGATGCGTTCAGGCAAGTTCTTGATCAGGTTGAAAGACTCCCGTCCAGCGTGGCAGACACGTCGAACATGTTGCTCGGACCGAAGGCAGTTCATCGCCATTCCTTCAGAGCGCAGGCGCTGGTACACCTGGCAGGGCAGCTGGACTTCCGGAGTGGGAACTACATGTCGGCTTATATCGACATCGCGCGGCAGGCTGATGCGCTGCCCGATCGAAGTGAGCAGGCATTCGTAAAGCGTGCAATGTGGCCGTGCAGCCGGGGATTCCTTTCCCTATGCCAGGGAGGCGGGGCGGAGGACAGGCAGGATCCGCAAACGATCCGGCGGGCGTTGGAAACGCTGGTCAAGGTGTTGGATGGCTTGGAAGCTCCCGCACCCGAAATTCCGGATTCGGACTCCACTGATGGTCCCGTCTGGGACGTTGAGTCGCTGGAGTTTGAATTTCCCCATATGACATCAAGCGACTTGTCCTCGGAATCTGACGGCGCTCCGGATCTTGTGATCTCGGGTGCAATGCCGCTGGCGAGAACGTCTGCTTCGTATGCGGCTGAATCCCCTTCGCAGCCACTGCGGCCTTTGGGGGCGGACGCATTGGCACACGGGGGCCGTGCGCCGGCATTGACTTCCGCGGGGAGTGGTGCTGCCCGATTCCCGCTGCCGTCCGGATCGAGGCCGACCGTGACGCCTGCGTCAATGCCGCCACTTCGGCCCACCCAGGGAGCGTTGCCGCACAAGGCACGGCCCTCAGGTGCTTTTTCAGGTGTGGATGAGCGCGGGAAGCTCAGGCGTCAGGAGTACACCGAGGAAAACTTGCGGTCCTTGTTGGACGAAATGACGACACTGGTCGACCGTCTTGATGATCCGGAACGGGACAATCTGCCCGGTAGCATAAATTCCCTCCGGCAGAGGTTGCTCGGGAATGCGGAGCCGGAAATTCGGGAGGAAGCCTGATCGCGCGCAGCGGAAGGCCAGGCGGCGCGATGGGAAATCCCGGAAACCGGCCGAACGCCGATCCCGGGATGCTCGCTTCACAACGATGGTGGGCGCTGTGGCAGGGCGCTTACTTCCCGCCCATGCCCAGCAGCATGACGTTGAGCCGCTTCACGAATCCGGCCGGATCGGCCAGCGTGCCACCCTCGGCCAGCGAGGCCTGATCGAACAGGATGTGCGACCAGTCGTCGAAGCGTGCTTCCTCGGTCTTCAGACGCTGCACCAG
>JAEZHR010000198.1 GCA_023416415.1 Pseudomonadota bacterium | reverse complement strand
AAACCTATCTGATGCTGACCACCAAGGAGCATGCGGAAGCCGGACACCTGAACGATCAGCTGCCACGTTTTTGGCGTGGCTGGCTTGAGATCAATCGCGGCACGATGGAGCGTGAGCAGATGATGCGCAGTGCTGAGCGCCTCATAACGTTCTATCTTTCGCAGATCGACGACCCGTCCTGGCAACGGGGAGATGCGAAGCTCGCATTGGTCGACCAGTCGCGCCAGACACTGCGCCAAGTCATGCAGGGCATGCCAGCTGTCGATCGCGCCTATGCCGACATCAAGGCGAGAGCCGCGACGCGCTTTCCGGCAATTACGGTTGCGCGCATTGTCGGGGATGCCGACAAGGAGTTGGTGCTCGGAAGCTACGTCGTGTCGGGCACCTTTACCCGGGACGCGTGGAGCGGCTATGTGCGGGGCGCAATCAGAGAGGCTGCCAACAAACAGCTGCAAAGTGCCGATTGGGTGCTCAAGACGTCGACGACGAATGATTTGACGCTGGAAGGCAGTCCCGCCCAGATCGAGAAGTCGCTGGTTGATATGTACCAGAGCGACTATGCGAATGAGTGGAAAAAATTTCTACAGGGCATGACGTTCCGCGATCTGCCGGATTTCAGCAGCGCGGTCGATGCAATGAATCGCCTGGGAGACCCGCGCTCCTCACCGCTTGCAAGACTGATTGCACGCATACACGAAGAGACATCTTGGGGACATTCCGCGCTTGCGAGTGGCGTCCCCCAGAAGGCGCAGAAGGGATTCATTGACTGGTTCAAGCTCACGATTCTCCGCCGCGCGCCAGCCCCGGTTACGGGCAATGGCGACGCGCCTGGCGAGGAGGTCGTGACTTCATCTTCATTCGTCATTGTGGGGCACGAGTTTTCCGGTCTGGCCAATCTGCTTGTGCCCAACGATAAGGATGCCTCCCTCATGGGAGGATACATGGCAGCTCTCTCGAAGCTGCGTGCGCGCTTCAATATCATCAAGAACCAGGGCGACACCGGACCGGGCTCGAAGCTGTTCATGCAGCAAACCCTTGAAGGAAGCGGATCGGAACTCGCGGATGCGCTGCGCTACGTCGACGAGCAGATGCTCGTCGGGATGCCCGATTCGCAGAAGCAGATGATCCGCCCAATTCTGATTTACCCGCTGGTGCAGGCCTTCGCGGTCATCATTCGGCCGACGGAATCCGAAATCAACAAGATCTGGATGGCGCAGGTCATTGAACCCTTCCAGCGCACACTCTCAAGCAAGTATCCGTTTTCTCCGAGTTCGAAGATCGAAGCAAATGGCGGTGAAATTGCACAGTTATTCGGACCCGAAGGTGCGATCGCCAGCTTTATGACCAGCGCGATGGGGCCGCTCGTCGTACGGCGTGGCGATACCGTGAGTGCAAGGACATGGGCTGAAATGGGGGTGACGCTCGCGCCCGGGGTGAGTAGCGGATTTCCGTCGTGGATTGCGCCGCTGGCGGCGTCCGGTGTCACATCGGGAGGAGCCGCCGCCCCACAGACAATTTTCCAGGTTCGTCCCCTGCCGGCTCCCAGAGTCATCGAGTACATGGTCGAAATCGACGGTCAGCAACTGCGCTACCGCAATTTCCAATCCAGCTGGAGCAGTATGGTGTGGCCGGCTGCCACTGGGTATCAAGGTGCCCGCATCACTGCGGTTACCTTCGATGGGCGAAACGTCGAGATCCTCAATGAGCCAGGAAATTTCGGCTTGAAGCGCATGATCGACACGGCATCGCGCAGGCGAAAGGACGGTGATGTCTTCGAGCTGAGCTGGACGCGGGGCGAGGTGACGATCACGATCGATTTGAAGATCGTCAGTAGCCCGGAAGCATCGGGTTCTGCGTCGTCCGATCCGCAACGGAACAGCTTTCGCGGATTGACTTTGCCGAATGCCATCTTCAGTACGCCGGTGAGGATTTCGCCTTTCAGCGAACGCAGGAGTGCGATGGCGGCAGCAGCGGGAGCGATGCAATGAACGGAGCGCCCACCCAAGCAAGTGCAAGTGTTTCCTATTTCGGCAAGATCCCGAGTCGTGGTGATTTCGTCAGGGCGGCAGAGAGTATGGCACTGATTTCGGTGCTGGACGATTGGCTGGCCCAGACCTTGGAACTATTGGCCGAAGACCCGCGCTGGAAAATAATTTACGACGCTGTGGCGCCGATGCATTTTTGCTTCATTGGCCCGCGCTGCAAGCACGCCGTTGCCGGACATATGGTTGCCAGTCGAGATCAGGCGCAGCGGCGTTATCCATTCCTGCTCATGAGCACAATGCAGGTTGATTCAGCCCCGGCATTCATGGCCATGGGGCCCATGGTGCTGCTACGACTCTGGAATCGCCTTGAAGCAATGACCACCGAGGTCGTCCAGGAAGAAGATGCGGCGGGTGCGTTGCAGGCCGTTGCCGCCACCACCATAAATCTCGAGCTGGGAGAGTCCGCATACGAAGCCGCGCTGACGGATTTTTTTGAGTTCCAGACAATAGGCGGACTTGATGCCCTGCTGGTCGAATCCGGATTCGAAGGGCGCAGTCGTCAGGTGATCCTCGCGCTGGGGATGTTGCTGCAGCCAATACTGGCAACTGGCTCCAGTCGCATAGATCGGAGTCTGGTCTTGCCACTGCCGATCGACCCACTGTATCGCTTTCCGGTTGCAAGCTTCTGGATGCATCTGATCAGCCCGTTTCTCTTGCGCGCCGATTTCGAGCTGGCCGTTTTCCTCACCCGGATTGATGCCAAGCCGGAGCTGGTCGTCGGATTCTCTGGCGCTTCGCCTCGCACCCTGCAAGCCATCATGGCCCCTCAGGTGGGTAGTGAGCTGCACATTCGTTTTGACGACGCAGATTGGGTTGAATCCCCAGTCGAAGCCGAGTATGGCCTGAGAAAGTTTTCCAGTTATCTGGAACAGCCGCAGTTGTCGCTGAAGGCAGTGCTCGATTCGTTTCGCGAAGCATTTCTTGGAGTCTGATCTCATGCCAAGTCAATTCTTGTTTATGGCGTTTGCATTGTTCTTGTCCATGCCCATTGCATGCGCACAGACCTTTCGGCCGTCTCTGTCTGCGCCGATGCCCGGACAGGTTCTGGTTAGCGGTACCGTTTCCGACGAAGCAAGCAAGGCCCTCGTGCTCGAGCGCCTGCGCGAGGTCTACGGCGAAGACCGGGTGGTTGATCAGATCGCCATCGGTACCGTCATGTCGCCGCCCAACTGGAGTCACTATGTTCAGCGCTTGATCACGCCCAATCTGAAGCTTGTCAGTCGTGGACAGTTGAAGGTTGACGGCAATAACGTCAGCATTCAGGGGGAGGTCGCCAACGAAATGCAACGGCAGCAGCTTGTCAGTGCAATAGCAACCACTCTCAATCCAACCTATGTGGTCCACAACGGTCTGCATGTGGCTGCCGTCGAGCAGGACATGCTCGATGCACTGATTGCTGGCCGCACCATCGGATTCGAAAGCAGCAAAGCTACGCTTACCGCCTCCGGACAGATGATCCTAGACGAACTTAGCGCTGTGCTTGCCGGATTCGGAGGACGCAAGCTCGAAATCATCGGCCATACCGACAGTCGTGGACTGCGCGAACGCAATCTGTCGCTTTCCCAGGAGCGAGTCGAGACGGTACGCCGCTATCTCTCGGAAAAGGGAGTCGATCCGGACAGCATGCAGGCCAAAGGGGTGGGGCCCGACCACCCCATCGCCAGCAACGAGTCAGTGGAAGGGCGGGCTCGGAACCGCCGCATCGAATTCTGTCTTGTGCAGTGACCGGTTCCGATACAGGTCCCCATGAATTTCGACCCGATCTCATCTCTGTTCGGCGAGTACACGCAGCGATCTCGGCTGCTTCGGTTGACCACGCCTGCAGGGCCGAATGCCCTCCTGGCAGAATCAGTGAAAGGCACTGAGGGTATCGACGAGTCTTTCCGCTTTGAAATCCATGCCCTTTCTACCGACGCCCACATTGAACTCAAGACCCTGATCGGGCAGCCTGCCTTGCTCGAACTGTTGACCGCGTCCAGTTGCAGCGAGCTGCGCCCGTTCCACGGCCATATCACAGCCATCGAACAGATCGGTGCCAATGGCGGCCTCGCTCGCTATCGGTTGGCGCTTGAACCTTGGACCGCTTTCCTGTCCCATACCAGGGACTCAGCCACCTGGCAGGATATGACGGTGATCGAAGTTCTTGAATCCGTCTTCGCCGATTACCGGGGGCAGGGCATGCTTGTGCCGGCCTGGCGTTTCGATCTGAACGAGCCCCCGGTCTACTCCCGTCGCTCGCTGACCACGCAGTACCAGGAAAGCGATTTGTCCTTCATCCGCCGCCTGATGGTCGAGGAGGGGCTTTTTCACTGGTTCGAACACACTGGCGACAGCGCCAGTCCCAATTTCGGGGCGCATACACTCGTCATTGCGGATCACAACGGAGCATTCGCCGCCAACGCGCAAACCGAAGTGCGCTTCACTCAATCCGGTGCAGTCATGCGAGAAGACGGCCTGGACCACTGGCGTAGCGAGCGTCGCTGGCAACCCAGTGGCGTGGCACTGCACAGCTGGGACTACCGCACGCTGCGTCGTCGTCCGGCTCAGGCTCGGAGTATGGAAGACAACGCAAGCGATGCCTCCGAACGGATGCTGCGCGACAACCCTGGGCAGTATGCCTGGGGGACGTCTGAGCAGGCGCAGCGCATGGCTGATGCATGGATGCAGTCCATTGATGCCGCCAGCAAGACCTTCACCGGTGCTGGCACCGTCCGCACCCTCGCTCCCGCCACCACTTTCATCTTGCGCGAGCATTTCGAGCACGACCGCGCAGACAATGACGAGGCCCGCAGATTTGCCGTCCTGCGTGTGCATCACCTGATGCACAACAATCTGTCCGCAGACCTGCAAGCCGACGTTGCGCAGTGTCTCGGTCAGAACGATCTGATGCAGGAAGCGAGTGCGGAATCAGCTGGGCAGGGTAACGAGGGAAATAACCTCTCTTCCAACCGTCCCCTTTACCGCAATCGCATCGACGCCATCCGTGCCGCTGTTTCCTACCGTCCGACACAACGCGATGCGACCGGCCGCCTGCTGCATCCCAAACCCACCATCATCGGCCAACAGACTGCCATCGTCGTCGGTCCTGCCGGATCCGTCGTTCATACCGACCGCGACCATCGCATCAAGGTGCAATTCCACTGGCAACGAGGAGAGCGAAGCCACGGCCGCCTCGCTCATCCGCACCCCGAAGGGCACTCCGGTGCACCCGCTGATGACCGCGCCAGTACGTGGGTTCGTGTTGCTGCTGCCCTGGCGCCTGTCGCTGGCGCCAATTGGGGCGGCCACGGCGTTCCCCGTGTTGGTCAGGAGGTCCTGATCGATTTCATCGAAGGCGACATCGACCGCCCGCTCGTTGTCGGGACTGTCTACAACGGACGCGGGAAGGCCGATGCGCAGTACAACCAGACTACTCAGGGCAGCGGGGTTGCCACCGGCAACGCTCCCGCATGGTTCGTGGGCGCGACCGGACCCCATGCACACGGCAATGCGCTATCCGGCATCAAGACCCAGACCATGGTCGACAGCAGGAGCGGTACCGGATCCTATAATCAACTGGTATTTGACGACAGCTGCGGTCAGGCGCGCATCGCACTCCAGCATCACGCCCAGGTGCACGAGGGAACGGTCGAACTCAATCTTGGTCATCTGCGCCACCAGACTGACAACCAGCGTCTGAGCAGCGTGGGACACGGCGCCGAACTCAAGACCCGCCAAAGTGGAGCCATCCGCGCCGGGCAGGGCTTGCTGCTGAGCAGCGACGGTCGCGTCGGTGCCAGCGGAAATCAGCTCGATGCGCGCGAAGCGCATGTCCAACTCACGAAAAGCTGCGAACTCCAGGAAACGTTGGCCGATCTCGCCCGGCGCCACAATGCCTGGCTTAATGGCGCCCCTCCAGCTACCAGTCTGCCCCCGATCGCACAGCTCGCTCATACGATTGAAGTGCTGAAAGGCACTTGTTCGGGAATTGGCACGTTGGAGAAGGGCGGGGATGGCACCGTTCCCGCCTGGCGCGAGCCACAACTGCAGCTTTCCAGTCCGGCGGGTATCGTCGCCACCACTTCGGCCAGTGTCGTTGCGACAGCCGGCAACACCAGCGCGATCGTCGCCAGCCAGGACATCAACAGCACTGCAGTCGGCAACAGCAGTTATCTCGTTGCGCAAGGCATCAGTCTTTTCACCTACGGCAAGGCACAGAATCCGAACAAGCCGAACCAGGAAACCGGCATTCGGATGCACGCGGCAAGCGGGAAGGTCAGCATTCAAAGCCAGAGCGGGCAGACGAACCTGATTGCGCAAAATGCCGTGACGTTCGCTGGGCGCGAGATCAGGATGTCGGCGAGCAGGCATGCGTTGTTCACAGCGATGGGCGCGTTCATGAAGATTGAAGGCGGCGACATCACGCTGGCGGCACCAGGGGCTATCGAGTTCAAGGCAGCGCAGAAGGAGCTCGCGGGGCCGGGAAGGGCGGCACACGCAGCACCGGCACTGCCGAAGGGACAACTCAAGTCATGTTCCCTGAAATCGACGAAGGCCGCTGCAGTTGGCAGTAAGCTGGCCCCCAGCCAATAGATCAGACGTGGACGAAAAGTCTTTACCCGGTTCGACGGGTAAGCGATCACAACCATGCAAGCGTTGACTTCGATTTATCCGAGGATATTGAGCAGGCCTGGCCACCGATCCCGCTGATGCTTCGGAGGCTGCGCAATGAACGACATATGTTGTCATCCCTGCTGTGCATGTCAGCGCTAATGCCGGATCAGCGCACTCACCTGCTCGACCTGCTTGATCAGGCGCATTTTGCCTGAGAGCAGCCGCCGATGGCGAGCGCTTAGAGTGGAGCCGATTCGACGCGCATGTGACAGCACCGAATCAGGCAAGCGGCGGTCTCGCTTTTCGCTGCGACAGAGAACATTGCTGCAGTCAGGAGTCCGTAGATTTGCTTGAATACATAGGCGCAGAACACGATGCCGGTTTGTTCTCTGCGTGGTGAGCACCTCAACGTTTTCGACGAATCCAGAAGCCGCCGGAGCGGCAATTGCGTGACGGATGATGCCTTCTGCATACGCTCCAGCATGGGGTTGCCAATGAGCCCAAACCGGTCACTGTGCGCAAGGCACAGGCGACGATGGTGGCCGGAGTGCAGATGCCAGATGACGACATCGCCGATATCTTCACCCGTCCCGGCTTGCCGCAGATTTCATTGCGGAACCGTTGGTATCGCAACTTGCCTCCGTGCTCGGGTCGGCTGGGCGGGAGTGGGACAAGGCTTCGGCTCAGAGGTCGATGGCGCAGGGCGATGCAGAGCGGCCCGTCCCGCGTTCATTCTGCGCCTGAGCAATGGCCCCTGTCCTGCAGCCAGAAGGTGAGGCGAGCGATTTTTTCCTGCTCATGTCCGCATGGAACTTTTTCTGACCAGCAAAGGTGGGGCCTCAAGCAAAAGGGCGGCTCAGCCCCGCTCAGATCGGCAAGGTCGTCGTCCCGCCATCCGACGATCCCAGTTCCTGCAGCATGGAAAAATCCAGCCTGCCGTCGTTGAGCGCCATGACGATTTCCTGCAGTTCTTCTTCCCTGGGGGAGATGTAGACGACGACCTGATCGATCGCATTGCTCCAGTAGCGCGTGTATGGCACCCCGGCTTCCTCCAGGACTTCGCCGGCATAGCTGCCATCGTCGAGTTGGCCGAACAGCGCTACACGTGGTGAATCTGGGCGGGTATTGGCAACGGTGAGCATGGCACACGCTCGGGAGGTAGATATGAACGATTTGACTTGACTTCGGCAGGGAGATTCCGCGTTCGGAAAAATTTACATGGGATATCGCGCTGTGTTTCGCACGATCAGGGCCTTCAGCGGTGCGCGGGCCCATATCTTGCGTGACATCCGGACGTTCGATATGCAGAGGGAGGCCGCCATGCTTCACAGTGCGAACAAGCTCAGGGGATTTTCGGTGTCCGGCGTCGATGGGGAGGTTGGCAGTGTCGAGGATGTCTACTTCGACGACGAGCGTTGGGTTGTGCGCTATCTCGTCGTCAATGCCGGAAGCTGGCTGACCGGACGGCAGGTGCTGCTTTCGCCGCTTTCGCTGCGACACGCTGACTGGAACGGCAGCACGCTGATCGTCAATCTGACGCGCGACAAGATTCGCAGCAGTCCCGGGATCGACACGCACATGCCGGTGTCTCGATGGCAGGAGACCGAGCTCTTCAAGCATTACGACTATCCATACTACTGGGCGGGACCCTACGCGTGGGGCTTTTCGGTTTCGCCTTTGCTGCTGGATGAGGCCTTTGTCGACAATCGGGAGCAAACTGAGCCACGTGAGCAGCCTGAGAGCGACAAGGATCGCCACTTGCGCAGTTGCAAGGAGGTTAAGGGGTATGCCATTCACGCCTCTGATGCAACGCTTGGCCACTTGGAGGACTTCCTTTTCGACGAGGAGGACTGGTCAATCCAGATGCTGGTGATCGACCCGCGCAATTGGTGGCCGAGCAAGGATGTGCTGGTTGCGCCGCAACGCATTCTCAGTGTGAACTGGGAGGACAAGAGCGTGACTCTGGACATGACGCGTGCCGAAGTCGAACACAGTCCGCAATACGATTCAAGTCATCCACCGCTTTCAAACCTGCCCCCGACCACGCACGACTCCGTGCCTCGTCCCGATGGCTGAGCATGGACCTTTGTATCCGGGAAGGTTGGCGCAGACATGATGCAAAGCGATGGCCGCTATCCACCAATCTCCGACTATGCACTCATCAGCGATTGCAATTGCATGGCGCTGGTGTCTCGCAAGGGATCGGTGGATTGGTGCTGCATGCCGCGGGTGGATGATGACAGCTGCTTCGGTCGCTTGCTCGATTGGGGTAAGGGCGGTTACTGCTCGGTTGCGCCGGCCGGAGAGTTCACTTCGGAATGGCGCTACTTGCCCAATACCCTGGTGCTGGAAATCACCTTTCGAACCGAAAGCGGCATTGCACGTTTGATCGATTTCCTGACGGTCGAGGGAGAACGGGCTGGAGAGTCACTCGTGTACGACCATGTGCGTATCGTGCAGGGACTGGAAGGCGAGGTGGCGATGCGCATCGAGATCTGCCCGCGCTTCGACTACGGCGACATTCTTCCGAGCATGCTGCGCGTTTCGGAAAGGCTTTATTCGGCAACCGGCAGCAACAAGGGACTGATCGTGCATTCCGATCTGGCGCTGGATGTGGTCGAGCATGACGGCCTGTACGGGATGGTGCGTGTGCGTGCCGGGGAGTGCGTGCGCATGGCAATCGAGTTCGAAGCGCCCGAAACGGTGGAAGCGCGTGTCGAGCGCGGAATGGCGAGTGTGTGCGACATTGATCGCTATTTCGAAACCACCCGTGCCTGGTGGCAAGATTGGGCCCGCCGCATCGATTCGCGCTACGCGCGCGATCCCCAGACATTGTGCTCCGCGCTTGTGCTCAAAGGGCTGACGTTCCAGCGTACCGGCGCGATCGTTGCTGCGGCGACGACCTCCTTGCCGGAATCCATGGGAGGGGAGCGCAACTGGGACTATCGCTACAGCTGGGTGCGCGATTCGCTCTTCACCGTGCGGGTCCTGCACGATGTGGGTTGCGTGTGCGAGGCCGACCGTTTCCATCGATTCATTCAGCGCAGCGCAGCCGGCAGCGCGGAGCAGATGCAGATCATGTACGGCGTGGACGGCAAGCGCCGCCTGACGGAGGTCGAGCTGGACTGGCTGGAAGGCTATCGCGGATCGAAGCCGGTCCGTATCGGGAATGGCGCCGCCAAGCAGGTACAGATGGACATCTACGGCGAGCTGCTGGAAATGGCATGGGAGTGGCATGCGAGCGGCCATCCGACCGAGCCGGATTACTGGAACTTCTTGCGCGACGTCGTCGAACTGGCATGCAGGCGCTGGCGCGAAAAGGATCACGGCATCTGGGAGGCGCGTGGCGGACCGCGGCACTACGTTCATTCGAAGGTGATGTGCTGGGCCGCAGTGAATCGGGGAATCCTGCTCGCGCAGGACAACGAGTTCGACGCGCCGCTGGATCACTGGCATGCGGTGCGCGAAGACATGCGCTCGGTGATCGAGCGCGAAGCTTTCGACCCGGAGCGCAATACTTTCGTGCAAGCCTTCGGAGAATCGGAGCTCGACGCGGCGTCCTTGCTGCTGCCGCGTGTGGATTTCCTGGCACCCGATGACCCGCGAATGGTGGGTACGGTGGATGCCATCTGCCGGGAGCTCGATCGTGGCGGTCTCCTGATGCGTTACAGCGCCGACGACGGCTTGCGTGGCGGGGAGGGGGCGTTTCTTCCCTGCACGTTTTGGTTGGTGACTTGCATGGCGCATCAAGGACGGCGCGCGCAGGCGCAGCATTATTACGATCGGGCTCTGTCTTGCGCCAACGATCTGGGCTTGTTTTCGGAGGAATATGACGTGGAGGAAAAGGCGATGCTCGGCAACTTCCCGCAGGGCCTTACCCATGTCTCGCAGATCACTGCCTATCTTGCGCTGCACGGCGAAGGGCCAGGCGCAGGGCGAACTAATCACGAGGGGCCTTCGCGTGCCACATCCTAGCCAATTTTCTTTTCGGTTTGCCGCAGTGGCGCTTGCGCTGTTGCTGGCAGCCTGTTCTCCATCCGGCTCCGACAACGAGCAGGTGGCCAGCCGCAAACCGCAAGCGACATCGACGCCAGCCCCCGCACCGCCTGCCACAGCGTCCAATGCATCCGCGACCGATCTGCCCAGCTTCGTCAATCTCGTCAAGCAGCAGGGGCCGGCCGTGGTCAACATCAGCACCGTGCAGATCCGGACCAGCGGCGGCGATCCGCTGCTCGAATTCTTCGGCGAGTCCGGCGATGGTCCCGGCGCGGACGTACCCGTCGAGGGGATGGGGACGGGCTTCATCATTTCCGAAGACGGCTATGTGCTCACCAATGCGCATGTGGTGACGGAGAGCGAGGAGTTGCTGGTCAAGCTGACCACCAAGCGTGAATACAAGGCCAAGGTGATCGGCGCTGACCTTTACACCGACGTGGCGCTCATCAAAATCGATGCCAAGGATCTGCCGGTGGTGAAGATAGGCCAGTCAGAGCCGCTGGAGCCGGGAGAATGGGTGGCCGCGATCGGCGCGCCGTTCGGCTTCGAGAACAGCGTGACGGTCGGCGTGGTCAGCGCCAAGGAACGCATGCTTCCGGACGGCAGCTTCATCCCGTTTATCCAGACCGATGTTGCGGTCAATCCCGGCAATTCGGGCGGCCCTCTGTTTTCGCTGCGCGGCGAGGTGGTCGGCATGAACGCGATGATTCTCAGTCAGACGGGCGGTTTCATGGGCATCTCGTTCGCGATACCGATCGACATTGCGATGGATGTGGCCAGGGAATTGCGGCAGAACGGCAAGGTAACGCGCGGCCGGATCGGCGTGCAGGTGCAGGAGCTGACGGTGGATCTGGCCGAAAGCTTTGGCCTGAAGAATCCGGCCGGTGCGCTGGTGGCTGCCGTGGAGCCGAATGCGCCGGCACAGAAGGCCGGATTGCAGGCTGGCGACATCGTGGTTGCCATCGGCGAACAGGCGGTCGAGAGCTCGGCCGACCTCGCACGTCTGGTCGCCGGCACCAAGCCTGGAGCGACGGTGAATGTCCACGTGTGGCGCAACGGCAAACGCATCGAGCTGCCGATCAAGGTGGAGGAAATGCCGGTCCCGGCTGCGGGCTAATCCATCGGCCCGGGTGCGCCACCGGCAGGCCGACGGCTGCGCCGTGCCGTCCACCATGCCGCACCGCCGAAGGCCGCGATGGCAGTGGCGGCGAGCAGACTGCTTCGATGCCGGACCAAGCGGTAGTGCCAGGAGGTGTTTCGGGCACGGGAAGCGGAGCGCCCGTACGCGCCGGCATCGCCGGGGACCGGTTGATAGAGGTTGTCCATCCGCTGCGCCGGTAGCGGTTCCCCGGTCATTTGTCCATCCCACGCGCGACGCGCGAGCATGCGATCGAGCAGGCCGGGAAACAGGCGCGTGCCAACGATGGCCTGCATGGTGGAAAAGCCCACCCAGACTTCCCGTCGGCGACGCTGCGCTGCCCAGACAATGGCATCGGCCGCGATCTCCGGCTGGTAGATCGGCGGCACCGGTTGCGGGCGGCGGGGCATCGTGGTGCGGCCCCATTCGAACTGAGGCGTGTTGAAGGCAGCAAGATGCACCATGGTGATATGAACGTCACTGTTCTCGTGGATGAGCTCGCATCGAATCGAATCCACGAATCCGCGTATCGCGCTCTTGGCTCCGCAGTAGGCGCTTTGCAGCGGGATCGAGCGATAGGCCAAGGCCGAACCGACCTGCACGATGGTGCCGGCATTGCGCGCCTTCATGCGCTTGAGCGCGGCCATCGTGCCCCATACGCTGCCGAGATAGGTTACGCGCGTGGCGCGCTCGAAGTCAGCCGGGCTGATCTCATCCAGCGGCGCAAAGAGGGTCGCCATGGCGTTATTGACCCAGACGTCAATGGGACCGAGCTCCCGCTGGATGCGGATGGCTGCGGCCTCCACTTGTTCGTACTCCGCCACGTCGGTGACGATGGGAAGGGCGCTTGTACCAAGGGCTTCCACCTCCCGCCGCGCGCCTTCCAGACCGTCCTCGCCACGCGCGAGCAGCGCCACGTGCCAGCCTTGGCGAGCGAATCCAATGGCGGTAGCGCGGCCGATACCGGCCGATGCGCCGGTGACGACGGCCACGCGTCCCGGCAGGGGGCGTTGTCTGCGCATGCGTACTCCAAAGCAAGAGATACAAGGATAGAGTGTGCGCCTGCGGCACGGTTCTGTGGCGCAGCAGCTTCGTGCATCGGCGCTTGAGGCGCGTCACACCCGGAAGTGAGGTCGGCCAGCCGCTGCCCATCGCGCCGGCACGGCTTACAATCCCCGATGTCTACGCATTCGAGAATTCCCTGCATGCCGCGCAGTTCATCCTTTGCCCGTCCTCCCTGGTTTCCGGCGCGTGAGCTCAGCCGGTCGTTCCGGCCGATGGCATGCCCTGCCGACCGCCACCCGTCATGGCTGTTCCGCCGATGCGCGATCACCGGCGGCGATGCGCGACCCGCTCGCGGAGTGCTTCAGGAAGCCGAACCCGAGGCAACACCGGTGCGGTGTCATGGACATGCTTGAAGGCCGGGCAATGAGCGAGCGTCAGGTCGTCTGTCTCGGCGTGCTGGGCGTGCTGCTGGTATCTGTCATTGACATGGCGATCGGCTATAAGGTCAGCCTGATCGTCGTGCACTTGCTGCCCGTCTTGCTGGTTACGTGGTTCGCTTCCGCGCGCTGGGGCTTCTTCCTGCTCGTGGTCATGACCGTCATCGGCGTACTGGGGCAA
>JAEZHR010000177.1 GCA_023416415.1 Pseudomonadota bacterium | reverse complement strand
TCATCCTGCTGGTCGCAGTCACGCACGCCTATCGCCTTTCACCGGTGCTGGCCACGCTCACCTTCGGGCTGGTGGCGCGGCACAGGCGCGTGATCCTGAGCCAGACCCAGCGCAATTTCGGGGTGATGGGCGACCTGTTGAACGTAGTGCTGTTCTTTTTCGTCGCCACCACCCTGCAGTGGTCGAACGTGGTGCAGGGGCTCGGGTTGGCGCTACTGCTCGTCGCGGTGCGTTTTGCGACCAAGACCGCAAGCGTGGCCGCGCTGGCGCACGTCTCCGGCATCTCCTGGCGCAAGGGTGCGCTGACCGGCATGGCGCTTACACCCTTGTCGGTGCTCGTGATCCTGATGCTAGAGCAAACGCGTCATCTCGGCATCGAGATGGTGAATGGCCTGATGCCGCTGGCCGCGATGGCCTTGCTGCTGGAAGTGGTGGGGCCGATCGTGACGCAGCGCGCGCTGGCCCTGGCAAACGAAACCCCGGAAAAGACGGAGAACTGACATGCCTTTGGGACCCTTCGCAAAATCCGATGCCCTGACGCTGGGTGTGGAGCTGGAACTGCAACTGGTCAGCCTGTCCGACTTCGATCTGGCCGAGGCGAGCCCGGACATGCTCGATCTGCTCAAACGCAAGCCGTTTCCCGGCGTGGTCACGCCCGAGATCACGGAGAGCATGATCGAGATTGCGACCTCTGTGCACACCCGCCACGATGCACTGCTGGCGCAACTGATCGAGATCCGCGATACCCTCGTACATGCCGGCGACACGCTCAATGTCGGCGTGTGCGGTGGCGGCACCCATCCCTTCCAGCGCTGGTCCGAGCGCAAGATCTTCTCCAAGCCGCGCTTCAAGCAGGTGTCGGCGCTGTACGGCTACCTGGCCAAGCAGTTCACGGTGTTCGGCCAGCACGTGCACGTGGGTTGCGAGTCGGGGGACGACGCGATGTTCCTGCTGCATTCGCTGAATCGCTATGTGCCGCATTTCATTGCACTGTCGGCATCTTCACCATTCTTTCAGGGCAGCGACACGCTGTTCAATTCGGCGCGCCTGAACTCCGTGTTCGCCTTCCCCTTGTCGGGCCGCGCGCCTTTCCTGCTGAAATGGGCCGACTTCGAGCGCGATTATTTCGAACGGATGGAGCACACCGGCATCGTCAAGAGCATGAAGGACTTCTACTGGGACATCCGTCCCAAGCCCGAGTACGGCACGATCGAACTGCGCGTGTGCGACACCCCGCTGTCCGTGGAGCGTGCCGCGGGGCTCGCCTGCTATCTGCAGGCCCTGTGCAGCTACCTGCTTCAATCCGACGAACCCGGTCCGGCAGAAGACGATTACCTGGTCTACAACTACAACCGCTTCCAGGCCTGTCGTTTCGGTCTGGACGGCACCATGGTGCACCCCAAGACGCACGAAACCCTGTCCATCAGGGAGGACGTGCTGACCAGCCTGCGCAAGATGGAGCCGTATGCCGAGAAGCTCGGCGGTCTGGCGGCCATGGAACACCTGTATCGTGCTGCGCACACGGGCAGCGATGCACATTACCTGCGGCAGCAATACCGCGAACGCGGCAGTGCGGCGGGCATGGTGGATGCCGCCATCAGCCGGTTCCGGGAGTAGGTGCCAGCGCAAGATCACGGGAAGACACGGAATTGCGAGACTTCGGAAAACATTTGAAACAGGCGCTGCCGCACCCCATGCGGGACTGCTAAAGTCGTGCCTGCCAGCAGCAAAATTCGCAGGAGAGAGGATTGGCAGGTTCGAAGAAGAAGGCGCCCGCAGCTAGAAGCGGCCGAAATAGCAAGGGCGGTAAGTCCGCCGGCTCGGTATCGGGAGGGAGGTCCTGGGGCGGCCGCCTTCTGCGCGTGGCGCTAATTGTCGGCATCGGCGGTTTTGTTTCGCTGTGCCTGCTGCTCGCTTTCGCAGCCATCATCCTGTCGCGCCAGCTTCCCTCTATCTCCGCGCTGGCCGATTACCAACCCAAGGTTCCCCTTCGAATCTACACGGCCGACGCTGTGCTGATCGGCGAATTCGGCGAGGAACGGCGCGATTTCGTGCCGATTTCGCAGATGCCAGCGGTAATGAAGAATGCTGTCGTCGCGGTCGAGGACGAGCGTTTTTATGAACATGCCGGGGTTGACGTCATCGGCCTCATGCGTGCGAGCGTGGCCAATCTCGTGCGCAGCCGATCGCAGGGGGGCTCCACGATCACCATGCAGGTCGCGCGCAACTTCTTCCTCTCGCGCGAGAAGACCTACACGCGCAAGTTTTCGGAAATCCTGCTCGCGTTCCGCATCGAACAATCCCTGACCAAGGATCAGATTCTGGAGCTGTACATGAACCAGATCTACCTTGGCATGCGCGCCTACGGCTTCGGCAGCGCGGCACGAACCTATTTCGGCAAGCCGGTCACCGAGGTGACGGCGGCCGAGGCTGCCATGCTCGCGGGTTTGCCGAAGGCGCCCTCGACGGCAAACCCGATCGTCAATCCCAAGCGCGCCACCGAGCGCCAGCGCTTCATCCTCAAACGCATGTTCGAGCAGGGCTATCTGAGCGAAGCGCAATATCGCCAGGCTCTGGCCGAGAAACTCAACGTGCGCCGCAGCGGCAGCCGCTTCGGCGTCGAAGCCGGCCATGTTGCCGAGCTTGTTCGGCGCCACATGGTTTCGATTTATGGCGAAGACGCCTATAC
>JAEZHR010000165.1 GCA_023416415.1 Pseudomonadota bacterium | reverse complement strand
GGATAGCGCCCGGCATCGAGATCCAGCGCCAGTTCGATGAAGGCTTCGAGGTTGCCCAGCACCTGGGCACGTTCCGACGGGTGCGCAGCGCGCGCATAGCGCGCAAGCAGGTCGCCCTGATGCTGCACCAGATCCAGCAGGTCATGCACTGGCAGGCGCGGCGCGGCCTCCAGCCAGCGCGCCAGAAGATCGGCGGCGCGCCGCAGCGCAGGCGATGTGCCCGCTTCGCTTGCGGCCTGCAGGCGCTGCCACCAGTTGCGTTCGTCGCGCTGCGCCAGGACGATCAGGTCCTCGTCGCTGGCGGAGAACAGCGGCGACTTCAGTACGTGTGCAAGTGCGAGGTTGTCGCCGGGCGTGATCAGGAAGGTCAATAGCGCAGTCAGGTCGGCCGCTTCCAGCGCCTGCAGGAGTCCGCCGCGTCGATCCGAAATGAATGGAATGCCGGCTTCGCGCAGCGCCGTTTCATAGGCGGCGAGATGCGTGCGCTTGCGCACGAGCAGCATCACGTCAGACCAGCGCCGCGCGCGCCCCTCGCGCTCGGCCAGCTGTGTGGTGGCCTGCAGCAGTGCACGCGCCAGCAGCCTGCCTTCTTCCAGGCGGCGCAGGTCTTCCTGTTCCTCGCGCGCCTGCGAGAGCGGATCGCGCATCGCATTCGACACCTCTTCCTTTTTCTCTTCTGCCTGCACCAATGGCAGGCGCCACACCGCGCCGCCCTCTTGAGACAAGGTGGTCTGCGGCTTGAAGATCGGGTTGGCGACGAAGCTCTTGTTCAAGGCGTCCACGATCGCTACGCCGTTGCGCCGGGTCTGGCTGGTGCGCAAAAGATCGGCACCGCTTGCGGCCAGCAGAGAGCGCGCGGCATCGAACACGCGTGGTTCGGCGCGACGGAAACGGTAGATCGACTGCTTCGGGTCGCCCACCACGAACACGCTGGGCTTGTCACCATCGCCGTCGTACGCATCGAGCCAGGCACGCACGATGCTCCATTGCAAGGGATTGGTGTCCTGGAATTCGTCAAGCAGGATGTGGCGGTAGCGCGCATCCAGCCGGCTGTGCAGATAGGCTGCATGATCGGAATCGCGCAGCAAACGGTAGGCATGCCATTCGAGATCGGCAAAATCGAATACACGCTGTTCGGCTTTCGCCGCCTGGTAATGTTCGAGGTAGGCGCTCGCGGCCTCGAACAAGGCTTCGTTGGTCTCCAGCACCTGGCGCTCGAAGCTGCGTCGCAGCAGCAGGCGCAGGGCAGCGCCAAGCGCTTCGAACTCCTCGTCGAACAGCGCACAGCCATCGGGTCCATAGCGCTGCTCGAGTGCGCGCGTGAGGTCCTTGGTCTTCTGGTTGCGGCGCGGCTCGCCGTTGGTGTCGAAGAACTGATGGCACAGTGCTTCGAAGAACTCGATGCCCGGACCTTCAGTGACCGCGGTTTCGATCGCCACGGCACGCTTCTGGTTGGTCGCCGTGCCGCAACCGAGCAGACGCGCCACTTCGAGGATGCGCGCCCGCAAAGCCTCGTCTTCCCACAGCGACAGGCGCGCATCGCACTGCGCATCCTCTCCGCACAGGGCCTGCAGCCACTCCAGCGGTGCGCACTCGCCGGCCTGTTGCGCGGCCCACCATTCGGCACGCTTTTCCAGAAATGCTTCCAGCAGCTTGCGCGCATTGCTGTCGCCGACGCGCTCGTACAGGCGCAGCAGCGCATCACGCAGTGCCTGCCCTTCCTCGCGATTCACCATCTGCATGAAACGGCGGTAGGCTTCGGCGCGCAGCTCGTCGGTGTTTTCGGTCAATGCATAGCCATGCGGCACACCCGATGCCAGCGGAGCGATCTGCAGCAGGCGGGCAAACCAGCTGTGGAAGGTATCGATCGAGAGTCCTTGAGGACTGGCCAGCACACGTGCGTAGAGACCACGCGCGGATGGCAGCAGACGCGCCAGCTCATGCTGCGGCACGCCGCGCTCGATGAGCAGTCCGATTGCCTTGTCTTCGGGCGCAAGTGCCAGTTCTTCCAGCAAGGCCAGCAGACGCTCGCGCATTTCCTGCGCGGCCTTGCGCGTGAAGGTGATCGCCAGCAGTTCGGCCGGCTCGGCCCCGGCCAGCAACAGGCGCAGCATGCGTGCCACCAGCAGCCAGGTCTTGCCGCTGCCGGCGCAGGCTTCGACCACGATCGAACGCGCCGGGTCGCAGGCGATGGCGGTGAAGGCGGCGGCGTCTGCGGCCTCGCCGTTGATTTCGTAGGCACGCGCCTGCATCACCATGCTCCCTTGCGGCACAAGCCGCGCACTTCACACCACGCACAGGTCTTTTCGATGCCAATGGCCGGCAGCGGCGCGCCATCGGCGATGGCGACAAGGCTGCCGGTCAACTGAGTACGCAGACGCTCCTGCCACTGCGCGAAGTCTGTCGCAGCAGCGTCGCCGGTCTTGTCGGCGCTGGCCTCCAGCGCCACATAGTGCGCATGCTGCGCCGGACGATCCGACAGCAGGCCGTAGAAGGCCAGCTGCTGGTCCTCGCCTTCCTTCAGACGCGTACGCAATGCGCTCGCATTCTTCGTCTTGTAGTCGAGGACGGCGCGTTCGCCTGCCTCGTTTTCATCGATACGGTCGATGCGACCGCGCAGCATAACCTGCCCCCCCTCCCAGGCGAGCTGCACCTCGCGCAATTCCTCGCCCTGCAGAAAGCGCCAGCCCTGAGCCTCGCGCTCGTTGGACCAATCGAGATAGGCCGGCATGACCTTCTGCCAGCGCGCGTACCAGGCCAGTGCGGCCCCACTGCGCTCCAGCGCCTCGCCAAAGACCTGCTGCGAAATCTCCGCCAGCAGCGCAGCGCGTTCGGACAGCGGCGTGGCCCGGTCGCGCACGGCCTCATGATAGGTATTCAGGATGGCATGCAGCCACTCGCCGTAGTCGTGCTTCTCCGGCATATCCGACAATTCGTCCAGGCCCGCAAGGCGCAGCATGCGCGTTGCGAAGAACTGGTAAGGACACGCGACCAGGCTGTTGTAGCCACTGGCCGACAATGTCGTCGGCAGAAGTTGCGGTGCGCTTGGCGCAGGCATGGCCGGCCGCATCGGCTGCAGCGAGCGCTTGGCGAGCATGAATGCATGCGGCGGCAGCGGCGGCAGTCCGGCCTGCGCGCGGGCAAGCTCAAGGCGCTGCAGCCAGACACTTGGTGCGTTGGGTTCGCCATTGCGCTGGGCCTGCCAGGACAGCACCACGCGTGGATTGGCCGAAAGCAGCTCGGCAAACTCGCGCAGTTGCGTGCACTGGCGCTGTTCGCGTGTGGCCAGTCCCAGTTCGCGCCGCACGGCGCTGGCGAAGAACAGCGTCTCGTTCGGGCGCGAAGGCAGGTGATCGGCATCGGCACCGACCATCAGCACCGCGTCGAAACAACGCAACGGCGCACCAGCCAGCTGCAGCATCACAACGCGGCGCTCAGCGACGACAGGAACGAAGGGCGTGCTTTCCAGATGCAGGCTGAGGAAGGCACGCCACTCGGAAAACGAGAATTCCTGCTTGGCATCCTCTTCACCGAAGGCCAGCAGGTCGAGCAGCGCCGTCACCTGGCGTCCGGCATGATCGCCTTGCAAGGCACTGCGCATGCCGAGCGCATCCAGTGCCAGCAGCGTGGCTTCGGCCCAGCGCGAGAGCGTCTTGCGACCGGAAAGGCGCGCGGCCTCGTCGGCCACCGCCTTGACCACGGCCTGCGCCGGAGGATGGGCACGCAGCGCGGCCAACGCATGCTCCCAGCCGCCCAGCACGTTTTCGCGGCGCAGCGCATGCTCTATCTCCATCAGGCGCTCGGTGCGCTCGGGATCATGGGCAAAGGCAAACGGCGACTTCAGCAGATCCAGCAGGGTCGCTGTCTCGCCGCGCGTGGCTGCGGCCTCCAGCAGCGAGACAAGCGCCGTGGCCGAGCGCGTGGTCGACAATTTCCAGCCGGTCTCGTCCGCCACGAAAACCTGGGCACGTTCGAGCAGTGCGCGCATGCGTCGCGCCACGACACGGTCCTGCGCAATGATGGCGACCGACTCGCAGCCCTGCTTGAGCCAGTCGAGCACGGTCTGTGCGCCCGCTCGCGCCTCGTCCTCCATGCTTGCCGCGCGGTACAGGGCCAGCGCACAGGGCAATTCGTTCGCCTCGCGTGCTACGTCGCCTTCCACGATCTCCGGCCAGGCCGCCGAGAATGCAGGCGCCAAGGCGGGCGCGCCCCAGTCGAGCACGATGGGCTGCACGTCCTGGCGCTCTCCATAGACGCGCAGGAATTCGCGCTGCAACCCGTCCGGCTCGTGCACGCCTATCCATACCAGCGGCCCCTGCGCCGTCTGCGCCAGAGCGCGCAGCGCATTCAGACGCAATGCACCCGGGTCGCTGGCGTCGAGCTGACTCTTCCATAACGTCCACACCAGCTGTGCCTCCTCCGACAGCAGATTGCGCGCCGGCGGCGACAACTGTTCCAGCGCCGCCTGCCAGCGGGCTTCCGCGCCCTCGGGGTCGGCCTGCAGCTGCGGCAGCAGCGCGGCGCTCAATTCGTCGAACAGCGTTATCAGCGTCTGGGCCAACGGGAGCAAGTCCGTGTTGCGACGCGCAGCGAACAGCTTCTTCAGCCAGGCGTGCTGACGCAGCTCGGCATAGAGCGCCATCATGCGTGCGCTCTCGGAATTGCCGGCAGGAGCAGGTGCCTGCAGCGCAAGCCATGAGGAAAGCGTACTGATGCGCGGCGGAAGGAAGGCGCCAGGCTGGAGATCGATCAGCGCGCGCCGCAAGGGCTGGATGTGCGCAACGCCTGGCACGAGCACGCGCAGGCCGGACATGTCGGGACCGGACCGGGCAACGCCTGGAAAGCGCACCACGTCTTGCAGCGCGGCGGCGACAGCCGGCCAGAAATCCGGGCCGGGAGGAATAAGCAGAGGTTTGTGCAGCATGGCAAAAGCGCTTCGTGACCCGGCAGACTATAGCGCAGCGAGCCCGGCCCGCGCCATTCTGATCCCCGGCAAAAAATCGGGAAGTGCACTACACTTTCGGATGAATTCGGGTATGATCTTCCCAAATTCCCGCCGATCCACGTCTTGCCGCAGCCGACCGCTTGAATCCGCGCACGACGTTCCCACTTGCCCGATGGCAGTCTGAAACTGTCCCAGACACGCAACCGCATCCCGGAAGCACGGCAAGGCCCGGCAACAAGAACGAATTCTTTTACCCCCCTCTTTCCGAGGAAACCATGAGCGAAAACATCAAATACATCACAGATGCATCCTTCGATTCGGACGTGCTGAAGTCCGACAAGCCCGTGTTGGTCGATTTCTGGGCGGAATGGTGCGGTCCCTGCAAGATGATCGCTCCCATTCTCGAGGAAGTCGCGAAGGAATACGACGGCAAGGTACAGGTCGCCAAGATGGACGTTGACGCCAACCAGGTCATTCCCGCCAAGTTCGGCATTCGCGGCATCCCGACGCTGATTCTGTTCAAGAACGGCGTGCCGGCCGCGCAGAAGGTCGGCGCGATGGCGAAGGGCCAGCTGACCGCCTTCATCGACAGAAACATCTTATTGCATCCCGCGCGGCGGTACGCCCGCACCGCCGCCGGCGCAATAGTTCAGCAAATTCTCTGCAACTCCTGCAACTCCTCGCAGTTCCCTCCCCCACCTTTGTTTTTCCCGTCCCGGGACACCCGATATGCACCTATCTGAACTGAAGCAGCTCCACGTCTCCGCCCTGCTGGAGATGGCGATCAGCCTCGAAATCGAAAACGCGGCACGCCTGCGCAAGCAGGAGCTGATGTTCGCAATTCTGAAGAAGCGCGCCAAAGCCGGCGAGCAGATCTTCGGCGACGGCGCCCTCGAAGTCCTGCCCGATGGCTTCGGCTTCCTGCGCTCGCCGGATGCCAGCTACATGGCCTCGACTGACGACATCTACATTTCACCGTCCCAGATCCGCCGCTTCAACCTGCATACGGGCGACTCGATCGAAGGCGAGGTACGCACCCCGAAGGATGGCGAGCGCTATTTCGCACTGGTGAAAGTGGACAAGGTCAACGGCGAACCGCCGGAAGCGTCCAAACACCGCATCCTGTTCGAGAACCTTACTCCGCTGCACCCGAACAAGCTGCTGCACCTCGAACGCGAGATGCGCGGCGAAGAAAACATCACCGGGCGCATCATCGACATGATCGCGCCGATCGGCAAGGGCCAGCGCGGCCTGCTGGTTGCCTCGCCGAAGTCCGGCAAGACCGTGATGCTGCAGCACATCGCTCATTCGATCACGGCCAACCATCCCGACACCACGTTGATCGTGCTGCTGATCGACGAACGTCCGGAAGAAGTGACCGAAATGCAGCGCTCGGTGCGCGGCGAAGTCGTCGCCTCCACCTTCGACGAACCGGCCACGCGTCACGTGCAGGTCGCCGAAATGGTGCTGGAGAAAGCCAAGCGCTTGGTCGAGATGAAGCGCGACGTCGTGATTCTTCTCGACTCGATCACCCGTCTTGCACGCGCCTACAACACCGTGATCCCGGCCTCGGGCAAGGTGCTGACGGGTGGCGTCGATGCCAACGCCCTGCAGCGCCCGAAGCGATTCTTCGGTGCGGCGCGCAATGTCGAAGAAGGCGGCTCGCTGACCATCATCGCAACCGCGCTGATCGAAACCGGCAGCCGCATGGACGACGTGATCTACGAAGAATTCAAGGGCACCGGCAACATGGAAGTGCATCTGGAGCGTCGCTTGGCCGAGAAGCGCGTCTATCCAGCGATCAACCTGAACAAGT
The DNA here is from genome assembly GCA_023416415.1 of Pseudomonadota bacterium. Taxonomy (GTDB): domain Bacteria; phylum Pseudomonadota; class Gammaproteobacteria; order Burkholderiales; family Burkholderiaceae_D; genus Noviherbaspirillum. The sequence goes on along the minus strand of JAEZHR010000165.1, from coordinate 1,630 downwards.
CCGGCACCCGCCGTGAGGAACTGCTGATCAAGCCGGACCAGTTGCAAAAGATCTGGATCCTGCGCAAGTTGCTGTACGGCATGGACGAGATCGAGGCAATGGAATTCATCCTCGACAAGATGAAGGCGACGAAGACCAATGCCGAGTTCTTCGAGATGATGCGCCGCGGTGGGGGCTAATCCTCTCGCAAGCCGCTGATTTTGCTGATTTTGTTATATAATCGCGCGTTTTCACCCACCGGCAAGTGATTGGCAATCGGGTCGCGAGGCAGCATGGACCGACGAAGTGCCGATTGGCTACCAAACTGATCCAGAGGAAGAAATGAAAGAAGGCATTCACCCCGATTACCGCGAAGTCGTGTTCCAGGACATGTCCAACGACTTCAAGTTCATCACCCGTTCCACGGTCCAGACCCGGGACCGGATCACGATCGACGGCAAGGAATATCCGTTGGTCAAGGTTGAAGTGACGGCTGAATCCCATCCGTTCTACACCGGTCAGCACAAGATCGTCGACACCGCCGGCCGCGTGGAAAAATTCCGCCAGAAATTCGGCAACCGCGGCTCGAAGGTCAGCGCAGGCTGATATTCCCCGCACCGCAAGAAAGGCAGCCACGGCTGCCTTTTTTGTTTGCTGCCTCCCGGAAGCAGCCCATCCATCTTTTCCGGCACAATAGCCGGCTGAACAAGAAACACTCTTCCAGATGAAGCCTGTCCGCCTGCCCGCCGCCGCCACCCGTGCCCTTCCGCGCTGGCTGCTGCTCCTGCTGTGCGCCTTCTACATCCTCCCCGGCCTGATCGCGCGCGATCCGTGGAAGACCGTCGATGCCACCAGCTTCGGCATCATCTGGACCATGGCCGAAGGCGGGCTCACGGACTGGCTTGCTCCGAATCTCGCGCGCATGCCCAGTGCAGACAAGGGCCCGCTTGCCTATTGGATCGGGGCGCTGCTGGTCGGCCTCCTCGGTCCTGTGCTCGGAGACATTCTCGCCAGCCGCGTGGCAGCCCTCGCCTTCTTCGTGCTGTCGGCCGCTGCGGTCTGGTATACGGCTTATCAGCTAGGGCGTCGCCCCGAGGCCCAACCCATGCAGCTGGCCTTCGGTGGTCAGCCGCGCCCGAGCGACTACGGCCGCACGCTGGCCGACGGCGCGCTCCTGATCTATCTCGGCTGTCTCGGTCTGCTGTCGCACGCGCACAGTACGAACGCCGAGGGCTTGCAGGTCGCGCTGGTCGCCTTTGCGCTGTACTCAACGACGCGCCTGCTGGACGGCAACGTATTGCGCTATACGTTTCTGCTCGGGCTTTCGCTGGGCCTGATGACGCTGGCGCGCGGATGGGTCGTGCCGCTCGGCCTGTGGCTGGGCATCTGTGCACTCGCTGCTCTGCGCCGCCCGCGCCTGCTCGTCTGGCTGCTGACCGTGTCATTGCCGACGGCTTTGCTGGTGATCCTCCCCTGGCCACTCGTTGCGCATGCGACCGGCTCCGAAGCCATGGCAGGATTCGATGCCTGGCTTGCATGGAATGCCAGCCAGCTCGGACTGCCATCGTTGAAATCATTGGCCTACCTGGCCAAGAACAGCATCTGGTTCACCTGGCCGGCCTGGCCCTTCGCCGCCTGGGCCGTGTACGCC
>JAEZHR010000152.1 GCA_023416415.1 Pseudomonadota bacterium | reverse complement strand
GTCTTGTAGATCATCGCCGCCATGCCATACCACGCACGCTCGTACCATGGGATGTTGGCAAAATCCTGCAGGCGCACCACCACGCCGTCGGCGACCGCGCGCTCGATGTGCCGGCGCAGATCACGCGCGATGACATGATCCCTCACCACCAGATTGGCCTCAAGGTTGATGAACAGCGACAAACCGTCCCAGTTGCTCGAACCTACCGTGGCCCAGTCGTCGTCGATGACGGCCACCTTTCCGTGAAGCTGGGTCTTGCGATATTCGACCACCCGCACGCCGGCCTTGAGCAACTTGGGATAGAACGAATGCGCCACCGCATCCTGGATGCGGAACTGCCCGACACCCAGGAGCAAGGTCACGTCGACGCCGCGCCGAGCGGCGGCGGCAAGGCCGTCGCGCAGCTTGCGGTTGGGTGCAAAGTAGGGATTGGCCAGCATCGCACTGCGACGTGCGCTGCCCAGCGCCTTGAGGTAGGTGCGCTGAATCGTGCGCCGGTTGCGCAGGTTGTCGCGCAGCACCAGCGCAGCCAATACGCCGGCCGAACCCTCCACCTTGCGCAGGCGACGGGGTTCGAGCAGGCGCTCCAGGCGATGCCGCAGGTGCAGGCCGTTCAAGGTCAGCCATTGCGCCTGTGCGTCGCGGTATACCTGATCGACCAGCGGGCCACGCAGCCTCGCGGCAAAATCCCAGCGCGGCGCCGGCAACGGTGTGCTGAAGCCGTCATCCGAGACGTAATCGAAGTTGATGTTGAGTCCGCCGAGGAAGGCCACCTCGCCGTCCACCACGCAGATCTTGCGGTGGGTGCGCGCAACGCCGCGCAGGAACCAGGCATTGAACACGCGGTGCTGCACGCCGGCCGCGCGAAACGCTTCCTTCAGCCGCACGCTGGTGGCATGGCCGGTACCCAGCCAGTCGGTCACGACATGCACCGCCACGCCGCGTGCCGCGGCGCGCGAGAGCGCGTCGTACACCTCGTCTCCGGTCGGATCGAACGCGAAGATGTAGGTTTCGAGATAGATGTCGCGGGAAGCGCGATTGATCGCGGCGAGCAGTGCGGGAAAGAATTCGGCTCCGCAATGCAGCAATTGCACTTCATTGCCAGCGATGAACTCTACCTGGCGCATTGCGCGATCGATCCTCCCGCGATGGTGTCATGAGGCCGGCATTCTACACTTTCGACCATCATTTCCATGGGGACTGAATTCATTTCGCGCGCACAGCACCTGGCACTCGCAGTTCCAGCGCGCTCACGATAGGCGCATGGTCGGACAGACGAGCCCATTGGGCGCCATGTAACACCTGCGCAGATTCGACCCGGAAGCCGCGCACGTACACGCGGTCCAGCCGCAGCCAGGGCAAGGCCGCAGGAAAGGTGCGCGCCGGCAGCGCGCTCGGCCCGCGTCCGGACAAGGTCCGCAGATAGGTGCCGAATCCGCGCTTGGGCAAGTTGTGGTCGAACACCTCGATCATGCCCAGCCGTTCGCACAGGGTCGGGCTCAGCTTGTTGGTCCAGTCATTGAAATCGCCGGCAATGATGACCGGCGCATCCGGCGGCGAAGACGTTTCGACGGCCTCGATCAGTGCCTCGGTCTGGCGGCGGCGGCTGCCGGCGAACAGGCCCAGATGCACGACATAACAATGCAGGTCGCAGAGTGGCGTCTGCACCACGCAGTGCAGGACACCGCGCGACTCGTATGCATGGTCGGAAATGTCGCGGTTGCGCACCGACAGCACAGGATAGCGACTCAGCAGGGCATTGCCGTGATGGCCATGGTCATAGACCGCATTCATGCCATACACCGCCTGATGCGATTCGCCAGCCAGATACTGGTGTTGCCCCTGCTCGGGCCACAATGCGGCATGACGCATGGCGAATTTGTCATGGCGCCCCTGGACTTCCTGCAGAAACAGCACATCGGCGTCGATCGTCGCCAGAGCCTGCTTCAGGGCATGCACGCGCGGCATGCTGCGCAGGGAACTGACGCCCTTGTGAATGTTGTAGGTGGCAATCCGGAGTTTCATGGCGTCGATTGTAGCGGGGCGGCAGCTTCAATGCCCCCTCGGTGGGACCGGGTTGACGCGAAACAAGTTCAGGCGGTGTGGCGGGGCAATTGCAGGATGGCTTCGGCGTTGGAGGGCGAGAAACAGCGATCGGCAGCCTCGCGATACGGCAGCCATTCGTGGCGCAGATGCTCGCGCGGCGCGAGCGTGATCGGCACATTGCGCGGCACCAGCAGGCCGAACACGTGTTCGGTATTGCGGCTGACGCCGGGCGCGTAGCGGTGGCGCCAGACGGGGTAGATTTCGTAGATGTTGGAAAGCTTCCAGCTCTTGAGGTTATCCGTGTGTACCTCGTTGGCGGCAAGGGGGCGATCGACGATGCGAATTCCCGTTTCTTCCGCGACCTCTCTGATTGCGGTCTGTTGCAGGGGCTCGTCTTCAGTGTCCTTGGAACCGGTGACGGATTGCCAGAAGCCGGGCTTGTCGGCGCGTTCGATCAGGAGAACTTGCAGGTCCTCCGTGTGGATGACGACGAGGACGGATTCGGGAATCTTGTACCGGTTGTATTGCATCGCCCTTCCCTTCTTGCGCGTTGAATTGCGCTGGGTCTTCGGTGGAGCCGAAAAAAGGCCCGGACAAATCCGAGCCTTTCCCCAATTTCACCCAAAACAGTCGGACGGCAATTACGCCTTGGCCTCCACATTCCGCAACCGGATATGCAACTCCCGCAGCTGCTTCTCGTCCACCTCGGACGGTGCCTGCGTCAGCAGACACTGCGCACGCTGCGTCTTCGGGAACGCGATCACGTCGCGGATCGATTCCGCCCCCGCCATCATCGTCACCAGGCGATCCAGGCCGAATGCCAGGCCGCCATGCGGCGGCGCGCCGTACTGGAGTGCATCGAGCAGGAAGCCGAACTTCAGCGCCGCTTCCTCCGCGTCGATCTTCAGCGCACGGAACACCTTGCTCTGCACGTCGGCACGATGGATACGTACCGAGCCGCCGCCGAGCTCCCAGCCGTTCAACACCATGTCATAGGCCTTGGCCAATGCCTTGCCCGGATCGGACTCGAGCAGGTCTTCGTGGCCGTCCTTGGGCGAGGTGAACGGGTGGTGTGCCGCGGTGTAACGCTGCTCGTCCTCGTCGTACTCGAACATCGGGAAGTCGATCACCCACAGCGGCTTCCAGCTGTCCTCGAACAGGCCATTCTTCTTGCCGAATTCGCTGTGACCGATCTTCACGCGCAGAGCGCCAATGGCGTCGTTGACGACCTTGGCCTTGTCGGCACCGAAGAAGATCAGGTCGCCGTCCTGGGCGCCGGTCTTTTCCAGAATCGCGGCCAGCGCGGCGTCGTGGATATTCTTGACGATCGGCGACTGCAGCCCGTCACGGCCCTTGGCCTTTTCGTTGACCTTGATGTAGGCCAGGCCCTTGGCGCCGTAGATGGCGACGAACTGGGTGTAGGCATCGATTTCCGAACGCGGCATCGCGCCACCGCCGGGAATGCGCAGGCCGACCACGCGGCCGCCAGCCATGTTGGCCGCGCCCGAGAACACCTTGAATTCGACGTCCTTCATCACGTCGGTCAGGTCGGTGAACTGCAGCTTCACGCGCATGTCCGGCTTGTCCGAACCGTACAGGCCCATGGCTTCCGAATACGGCATGACCGGGAACGGATTCGGCAGATCGACGTCGAGCACGTGCTTGAACACGCCGCGGATCATGCCCTCGAACAGGTCACGAATTTCCTGCTCGCCCATGAACGAGGTTTCGCAGTCGATCTGGGTGAATTCCGGCTGACGGTCGGCGCGCAGATCCTCGTCGCGGAAGCACTTGGTGATCTGGTAGTAGCGGTCGAAGTGGGCCACCATCAGCAACTGCTTGAACAACTGGGGCGACTGCGGCAGCGCAAAGAAGTTGCCCGGATTCACGCGCGAAGGCACGAGATAATCGCGCGCGCCTTCAGGCGTCGACTTGGTCAGCATCGGGGTTTCGATGTCGATGAAGCCGTTGGCATCGAGGAACTTGCGCACCTCCATCGTCACCCGGTAACGCAGGCGCAGGTTGTTCTGCATCTGCGGACGGCGCAGGTCGAGCACGCGATGCGTCAGGCGGGTGGTTTCGGACAGGTTGTCGTCATCGAGCTGGAACGGCGGGGTGACCGAGGCATTGAGCACTTCGAGCTCATGGCACAGCACTTCGATCTTGCCCGACTTCAGGTTGGCGTTGGTTGTGCCTTCCGGACGGTTGCGCACCAGGCCAGTCACACGCACGCAGTACTCGTTGCGCACCGCCTCGGCGGTCGTGAACACGTCGACACGGTCCGGATCGCACACCACCTGGACCAGACCCTCGCGGTCGCGCAGGTCGATGAAGATGACGCCGCCGTGATCGCGCCGACGGTGGACCCAGCCGCACAGGCTGACGGTCTGGCCGAGCTGTTCTTCGGTAGTAAGTCCGCAGTAATGGGTTCGCATGGACATGTTGTTTTCCAGTTTTTGGGAGGCTAGATGAAACGCGGCGCAAAGCGCGCGAAAGTTCAGTGATTCTTCAGTGATTCGACGGAACGGCCTTCAGATCGCGCACCGGCGGCGTCCCTTGCTCGGGCGTCACCACACCCATGGACACAACGTATTTCAGGGCGGCGTCGACCGACATGTCGAGCTCGATCGCCTCGGCGCGGGGCAGCATGAGAAAGAAGCCCGAGGTCGGGTTCGGCGTCGTCGGCACATAGACACTGACAAAATCGCCTTCCAGGTGGTTGCGCACATCCCCGCCCGGCACCCCCGTCAGGAAGGCGATGGTCCAGGCACCGTGCCGCGGGTACTGAATCAGCACCGCTTTGCGGAAGGCGTGTCCGGAAGGCGAAAACAGGGTATCGGAAACCTGCTTGACGCTGGAGTAGATGGAATTGACGATGGGAATGCGGGTCAGCAGCATTTCCCACAGATGCACTACCTGCTTGCCGATGAAGTTGCGCGTGAGCAGGCCGGTTACAAAAATCACCAGCAGGGTCAGCAGCGTACCGACGCCGGGGATGTCGTAGCCGAGCAGCGCGTTTGGCTGCCAGCGTTCCGGCAATAGCAGCAGCGACTGGTCGAGCGTGGTGATGATCAGACTCAGGACCCAGACGGTGATGACCAGGGGAACGAGGACCAACAGACCGGTGACGAAATATTTGCGCATGAAAGGCGAAGGAGGAAGCGCCCGGCAAACTGCCGGGCGCTGCGGGGGCTCAGGCCGCCGCGGAAGATGCCGGACAGGACGCGCAGGATGAAGACTCGGCCGGCTTGCTGGCCGCGGTCGTGCTGCTCGTACTGCTCGTGCCATTGTTGCGGAAATCGGTGACGTACCAACCAGTGCCCTTCAACTGGAAGCCCGCAGCGGTCAATTGCTTCTTGAACGCGGATTTGCCGCAAGAAGGGCAATCGGTCAGCGGCGCATCGGACACTTTTTGCAAGACGTCCTTGGAATGGCCGCACTCGTCGCAGCGATAAGCGTATATCGGCATATTTGTATCCTCGCAAAAATGAGCCAAAGCCCTGAATTATAAAGGTTTGGCGGCAATTTTTGCGGGAGCGCAGCGCGCCTGCCCGCTCAGGCGGCGGCCGTCGGACGCACCGCCTGCGGCAACAGCGAACCTGCGACCATTCCGAAGAAACTCACCAGCAGGCCGACCAGTTGGGGCGGCCAGATGCCTTCGGGGGCGATGGCCTCCATCAGCATCCAGCTGAGCAGCCCGCCGAAAGTCGACAGGAAGGCACCTTGGGTCGTGGCCCGGCTCCAGTAAAGCCCCATGACCAGCGGAATGAAGGCTCCCACCAGCGGCACCTTGTAGGCATTACTGACCATCTCGTAGATCGAAGTGCCTTCCATGGCCAGCGCGAACACGGTGACGGCAATGCCGAACAGCACCACGACCACGCGCGTGACCAGCAGCAGCTGACGATCGTTCATCTTGATCACTTCACCGATCAGGTTGCGCGAAATCGTCATGCTGGGTGCCAGCAGCGTACCGCTGGCGGTGGACATGATGGCCGACAGCACTGCCCCGAAGAACACGACCTGACCGAACACCGGCGCCTGGTTCAGAACCAGGGAAGGCAGAATCATCTGGCTGTCCTCCTCCATCAGTCTGGCTACCATGTCCGGTTCGATCAGCAGCGCAGAATAGGCAAGGAAGATGGGCAAGAAGGCAAATGCCAGATAGAGCAAGCCGCCGATCACCGAGCCGGCAGCACCGATGTTGGCGCTCCTGGCCGACATCACGCGCTGGAACACGTCCTGCTGCGGAATGGAGCCGAACATCATCGTGACCCAGGCGGCGATAAAAGCCAGAATGTCGGCCGTGGTAAAGGCTGGGGCAAAATCGAACATGTTGTTGGCCGACGCGTGGGCGATCACGACATCGGCGCCGCCAGCGAGATCAGAGACGCGCCAAACCAGGTAAATCAGGCCAAGGACGATGATGGTCATCTGGAACATGTCGGTCAGGGCCACCGACCACATGCCGCCCATCAGCGTATACAGAATGACAATGGAGGCGCCGATCAGCATGCCCTGCGCGGTGCTGATGCTGCCGCCGGAAAGCACGTTGAACACCAGGCCGAGCGCGGTGATCTGGGCCGCCACCCATCCCAGGTAGGAAAGAACAATGCAAAGCGAGACAACGACCTCGATGGTGCGTCCGTAGCGCTGGCGGTAGTAATCGCCGATCGTCATCAGGTTCATGCGGTACAGCTTGCGCGCAAAGAACAGACCGACCAATACCAGGCACATCGAAGCGCCGAAGGGATCTTCGATGATGCCGCCAAGACCGCCTTCGAGGAAGGTGGCCGGCACACCGAGCACGGTTTCGGAACCGAACCAAGTCGCAAACACCGTGGCTATCACGATATACAGGGGCAGCGAGCGGCCGGCGACGGCAAAATCGCTGGCGGTCTTCACGCGCGTGGAGGCATAGACGCCAATGGCCACGGTGACGACCAGATAGAGGATGACGAACCCGAAAACAGTGTTCATGCTGCGCCCCAGAAAAAATTTCGGGGATTATAGCCGCAGTTTCTTCGGGAAATGCCGGAAAAATCAGACACTTTGGACAACTTTTCCGCCCCGCCTCCAGAATTTCGGCAGCGCTAGAAAGCGAAGTACTGGTACCCGCGCACGAACAGCTGCATGACCACGATGCCGCCGACAAAGCCACCGCTGAAATAGAGCAGCAGGCTCATCATGCGATTGGTACGCCGCTGTTCCTCGAGCAGCGCGCGCAGCAGGCTGTTGGTCTCGGTTCCCGCGTCGTGCGCAGTGAGTGAGGCGTGCAACAGGCGGGGCAGCTGGGGAATCAGCTTGTTGTAGTGCGGGGCCTCTTCCTTGAAGCGCGCGACGAATCCGCGCCAGCCGATTTGTTCATTCATCCAGCGTTCCAGATACGGCTTGGCGGTCTTCCACAAGTCGAGGTCGGGGTCGAGCTGGCGACCCAGGCCTTCGATGTTGAGCAGAGTCTTCTGCAGCAACACCAGTTGCGGCTGGACCTGAATGTTGAAGCGGCGCGAGGTCTGGAACAGGCGCAGCAGCACCTGGCCGAAGGAGATGTCGCGCAGTGGACGGTCGAAGATCGGCTCGCAGCAGGCGCGCACTGCCGATTCCAGTTCGTCCACGCGCGTCGTCTTCGGTGCCCAGCCGGATTCGATATGCGCCTCGGCCACGCGCTTGTAATCGCGCCGGAAGAAGGCCAGGAAGTTCTGCGACAGATAATCTTTGTCGTAATCGGTCAGCGTGCCGACGATGCCGAAGTCGAGCGCGATGTAACGGCCGAAGGTCTTCGGATCAACCGAAACCAAGATATTCCCGGGATGCATGTCGGCGTGGAAAAAGCCGTCGCGGAAGACCTGCGTGAAGAAGATTTCCACGCCGTCGCGCGAAAGCTTCTTCAAGTCCACGCCCTCTGCCAGAAGTCGCTCGGTTTGCGAGATCGGAATGCCGTGCATGCGCTCCATCACGATCACTGCGGTCGAACAGTAGTCCCAGAACATTTCCGGCACCAGCAGCAGCTCGGATTGCATGAAGTTGCGCCGCAGCTGACTCGCGTTGGCAGCCTCGCGCATCAGGTCGAGTTCGTCGTGCAGATACTTGTCGAACTCGCCCACCACCTCGCGTGGGCGCAGGCGCCGTCCGTCCGGCCACAGACGCTCGATCCAGGCCGCGGCCGTGCGCATCAGGGCGATGTCCGATTCGATCGAACGGCCTATGCCGGGCCGCAACACCTTGACCGCAACTTCAGTGCCGTTCTTCAGGCGGGCGAAGTGAACCTGGGCAATAGATGCGGAAGCAACCGGCTCGCGCGAGAACTCGGCGAACAGATCGTCAGGATGGGCGCCCAGCGACTTCTTGATCTGGGCGATCGCCAACTCCGGATCGAACGGCGGCACCCGATCCTGCAGCTTGGCCAGCTCGTCGGCAATATCGTAGGGAACCAGATCGCGCCGGGTCGACAGCAATTGCCCGAACTTGACGAAGATCGGCCCCAGTTCCTCCAGCGCCAGGCGCAGCCGCACACCACGCGGCGCGGACAGGTCGCGCCAGAAACCCAGCATGCCGACCATGCGCGCCAGACGCGGCTTGAGGAATTCGGAGGCCGCAACGTCGTCCAGTCCGTACCGGATGGCCACGCGCCATATCTTCAACACCCGAATGAAGCGGCTCAGCATCAGCGCCGCCCTTCAAGTTTCTCGACGCGCTTGGCCAGGCGCTCGATGTCGTCGCGCAGCTGCG
>JAEZHR010000151.1 GCA_023416415.1 Pseudomonadota bacterium | reverse complement strand
CCCAAGCCCAAGCCCGAACCGGCAGAGAAGCAGATTACCCAGGAAACCAGGTCCGAGCCGCCTGCTGAGCCGGCACCGAAGGAGCCGAGAGTTGCGGAGCCGCCGCCTTCAGCGCCGTCCGCTGCCGCCGCCCCCCCCGTTGCACCGGGGCCGGTCGGACCGCCCGTGCCACCAGCGCCGCCCGCGCCGCAAGCACCGAAGACCATCACTTCCGGCATCGCCTATCTGTACAATCCGCCGCCCCAGTATCCGACGATCTCCCGTCGCCTGGGCGAAGAAGGCACGACGATCGTGCGGGTGCTCGTCAATGAGCGCGGCATGCCCGAGCGCGTCGATGTGCAGACCTCGTCCGGTTTTGTGCGTCTGGATGAAGTCGCACGTCGCACCGTGATGAAGTACCGATTCAAGCCGCATGTGGAAAACGGCAGCGCGGTACCCGTATACGCCATCATCCCCATCAAGTTCCAACTGGACTAGTCATTAGGAGTCAAACATGGAAGTCAATCCCTACGGCCTGCAGAATCTGTGGGAGAACGGCGATGCCCTGATCAAGGCGGTCGCCTTCCTACTGCTGGCGATGTCGGTCGCGTCCTGGTACGTGATCCTGACCAAGGCGCTGCAGCTGTGGCGTTACAACCGTGCCGCCCGCGCGGCCGGTCACGAGTTCTGGGATACCACCAACATCGAAGATGGACTGGGCACGCTCGGCAAGGGCAATCCCTTCGCCGACATCGCGCAGGCAGGCGTGGTGGCGATGCGTCACCACAATGCGCACAAGGGCCATTTGCACGATCAGCTGTCGGTGTCCGACTGGATCACGCTGTCGCTGCGTCAGGCCATCGATGAGGCCTCCGCCAAGCTGCAGGCCGGCATGGCGATCCTCGCATCGGTCGGTTCCTCGGCACCCTTTGTGGGACTGTTCGGCACGGTGTGGGGGATCTATCACGCGCTCGTGGCCATCGGCACGTCCGGCCAGGCCAGCATCGACAAGGTGGCCGGTCCGGTCGGCGAGGCACTGATCATGACGGCGCTGGGTCTGGCCGTCGCCATTCCCGCCACCTTCGGTTACAACGCACTGGTGCGCGGCAACAAGACCGTCATCGCCAAGCTCAACAAGTTCGGCTTCGACCTGCATGCCCTGTTCGTGACCGGCGCACGCACCGAAACGCAGGACGCAGCTGCCAAGCTGGTGCCGATTCGCGGAGGTGCATGATGGCGATGGGCACGCTCTCGGAGAACGAGGACGACTTCAATCCCGAAATCAACACCACGCCGCTGGTCGACGTCATGCTGGTGTTGTTGATCATCTTCATCATCACGATTCCGGTGATCAATCATGCGGTGAAGGTGGACCTGCCGCGCGCAAGCAACCAGCCGCAAGACATCAAGCCCGAGATGGTGAATCTGAGCATCGATGCGATGGGCAACATCTTCTGGAACGAAACGCAGATCGACCGGGCAGAACTGGAAGCCAGGATTGGTGCCGCTGCTCAGCAGGAACCGCAACCCGAGCTGCACATGCAGGTCGATCGCACCACGCAGTTCGAGGTCGTGGCGCAGGTCATGGCTGCCGCCCAGTCGGGCGGTCTGGAAAAGATCGGCTTCGTGACCGAGGCCGCAAAGCGCTAGTTCTTCTGCCAGCCGGCGCGCCACGCCGACCCGGTGCATTCGCGAGGATGCAGCGTTGGTGGTGCGAATAGCGAGGCAGTTCGCACCTGTGACTGGCGCCATCCTTCACGCATCCGCGACCGAAGGCATGCAGCCGCGCAGCTGCACATCAAGCGCCGGGCCGGCCTGGTGTGATTTTCAGGTCAATCCACCGCCGCCTTGACGCGCTGCTCCATTTCTTCCGGCGGCACGTCCTCGATGTGGGTGGCGATCCACCACTTGTGACCGAAGGGATCAATCACTATGCCCGTGCGGTCGCCGTAGAACTGATTCTCGACCGTGCGCTCCCGCCGCCCGCCCGCCTGTACCGCTCGCGCCACCCAGGCATCCACATCCTCGACGTACAGATGCAGCATGACGGGCGTGCCGCCGACCGATTCGGGGCTGCGCACTCCCATTTCCGGATATTCGTCCGATAGCATCAGCAGCGAATTGCCGATGCGGATTTCAGCATGGCCGATGCGGCCACCGTCCGTCAGGCGAAAGCGCTCTTCGGCGCCGAAGGCCTGCTTGTAGAACTCCAGTGCCTGTGCTGCGTTGCGTACCGTCAGGTAGGGCGTGATCGTGTGATAGCCCTCGGGAATCGGTTTGGCATTTGCGTGCATTGCGTCTCCTTTCATCGCTTTCATGACTCCAGTCCGCGCAGCAGCATGTCGGTATCGATGACGCGCAGCCCGCCACGTACCCGCTGGGTGCCGTGGTCGAACCAGCGCTGCGCAACAAAGGGGCCAAAGCCCGTTTCCTCGCGGATTGCAAACCGGAAGATTGCGTCCCATTCCGAGTCGTGCGGCATGACCCATAACACCCGCCGGCCAGCATCCGCATGCACACCCGCGTGGCGCAGATTCTGGCGCATCTGCCGGGCGCGCTCTTCGCGGCCTTGCGCGAAACGGCCTTGCGCATCGGGCAGCGGCAACACGGCCGGCACCCGTACCTGACGCAGTCCGTGCGCTTCGGTGGGAAAGCGTGCGCAAGGTCCGATCAGGACGCGTGTCGCGAACGCGAGTTCATCGTCGGATAGCGGTTCGTCCAGGTAATAGCAGTTGAGCAGGGCCGACATCTCACGCATCCGTTTCGCCGCCGCCATCCTTGCAGTCTAGATGCAGTCCGCGCAATCAACCTGTCGGGCATCAAGCAGCATTGCAAGGGCCTCGCTTGCAGGCCAGCATCGATCATACGCCCCGGCCCGGTTGAGGGGCGTCTCGTTTGCTTGCATGTTTCTTGTCCTGTCTCGACCGCGGCGCCGAACCCATGCGCCGCCCGGCCTGTCCAAAAACCAATTCCATAGCGTCGGCAAGGCCGAAAGGAACCTTCTTGGACGACCATGAAACCGGCAGGAAATCAAAGCCGTCGCAGGTGCCCTTGCTGGCACGGCGATGGGTGCGCATGACGCTGACAGGCGTGCTGGCCTTGGTTGCGCTGACGTTAGCTCTGGTCGTCGGCGCCGGCATCTGGACCTACCGCTACCTGTCCGAGCTCAAGCAGACCTTGCCCGACGTCAGCAGGCTCGACAAGCTCAAGCACGCCGAGCCGAGCATCCTGCGCTCGGCTTCCGGCGGACATCTTGCAAGCTTCAGCCATGGCTACTTCGATCGCATTACTCTCGATGAGATTTCGCCGTACGTGATCAATGCGCTGATCGCCACCGAGGATCACCGCTTCCACGAACACAAGGGCGTCGACTTCGAGCGCACCGCAGGTGCCGCGTGGTACACCCTGCGCGGCTATCAGCAGGGGGGCTCGACCATTACCCAGCAGCTGGCGCGCAACGCCTTTCCGCAGCGGGTGGGACGCGCACGCACGCTGGAGCGCAAGCTGCGCGAGATGCTGACCGCGCTGGAAATCGAGAAGGTCTACGGAAAGGAGGAAATTCTCGAGATTTACCTGAACTCGGTGCCCTTTCTCTACCAGGTGACCGGTATCGAGATGGCTGCGCGCACCTATTTCAACAAGTCCGCGCGCGATCTCGATGTGCTGGAAAGCGCGACCCTTGTCGGCATGCTCAAGGGCACCAGCTACTACAACCCGGTGCTGCAGCCGGAGCGCGCCGAACGTCGACGCAATGTGGTGCTGGCACGCATGCGTCACCACGGCATGCTCGACACCGCAAGCTACGAGCGCCTGCGCCGCCAGCCGCTGGAGGTGAAGCTGACATTGCAGCCCAATCCGCTCGGCCCCGCGCCGCATTTTGCTGCACATGTGCGACGCGAGGCGCAAGCCTGGGCGAGCCAGCACGGCTACGACCTGAACCTCGACGGCCTTGTCATTCACAGCACGCTTGACGAGCGTCTGCAGGAAGTCGCGACCGATGCGGTCGAGCGCCAGGCCAGGGTGTTGCAGGACATCGCCGATGTCGAATGGGCACAGCGCGACAATCGTCTGGCGTCGCGCACACCTGCCGCCTACGCGAAGCTGCGCAAGTCGGTTGAACCGTTCAGCCGCTTCTGGGAGGCCCGGCCGGGCCTGCTTCAGGCCTTCGTGCGCGAGAGTCACGAGTTCCGGCGCGCCGTCGAGGGTGGGGCGAGCGAAGCCGAGGCGCTGGAGCGCCTGATGGCTGACGAAACCTTCCTCGACCGGCTCCGCGCAGCCAAGACCCGGCTCGAAGCCGGTTTTGTCGCCATTGATCCGCGCAGCGGCGAGGTCAAGGCCTGGGTCGGCAGCCGCGATTTCGCGCAGGATCAGTTCGACCATGTCGCGCAGGCAGCACGCCAGCCGGGGTCCACCTTCAAGCCCTTCGTCTACGGCGCGGCGCTGGAAAACGGCCTGCAGCCCGAACTTCTGTATCCGGACGGCGAGATCGAGATCTACCTGGACGATGGCAAGGTATGGAAGCCTGGAAACATGACCGGATTTTCAGGACGCATGATGACCATGCGCGAAGGACTCGTCTTTTCGAAGAACACCATTACTGCCCAGGTGATGCAGGATGTCGGCCTGCAGCAGGTGATGGAGCTGGCGCGTGCCGCAGGCATACGCACCAGCCGTCTGCGCGCGGTGCCCTCGCTGTCGCTGGGAACCAGTCCGGTGACGCTGCTGGAGATGGTGTCCGGCTACGCCACCATCGCCCAGATCGGCGAATATCGCGCGCCGCGCACGATCACCCGCATCGAGGACCGTGAAGGGCGCGTGCTGGCGCGCTTCGATTCCCGGCCCGAGCTCGTGATGTCGGAAGACACGGCGGTGGAGCTGATCGACATGTTGCGCAACGCGCTGCGCATGGGCACCGGCGTCGGCCTGGGTCAGCGTTTCAAGGTGGCGGCCGACGTGGCCGGCAAGACCGGAACCACGCAGTACAACACCGACGGTTGGTTCATCCTGATGCATCCGCAGCTCGTGGCAGGCGCCTGGGTCGGTTTCAATGACCAGCGCGTGACCATGCGCAGCGATTACTGGGGACAGGGTGGACGCAACGCCGTGCTGCTGGTGGGGGACTTCTTCCAGCGTGTGCTCAAGGGGCGGATGATCGACGCCTCGCTGCGCTTCCCCGAATCGCAGCTGCCGCCGCCGCTGATGGTGCGTGGTCCGATCGCCGAGGACGCAAGAGTGGTCCAAGGAATCGACCTGATTCCACCCGAGGGCCATGGCATGGTCGTTGGAGGCGACCGCGCGCTCAGGATTACGCCCGAGGGAAGCTATCCGGTCGAACGCATCGGCGGCGCAGGCTCCGTGCCGGGTCCCTGGGATTCGGGCAACAGCAGCGGTGCCCCACCGGCCGGCAGCGGTGCTGCAGGAGGCGCGACGAGACTGATGCCGCGCCGTCTGCCGGCACGAAAACGCCAGCCTGCGGATGCAAGCTGACGGTGCGCGGGAGGATAAAAGGGATACGCGATCTCGACGTCGAAGCATCGAGGTCGCGTTCGGGGCGGGTGCTGGGATGTGGCGCGATGGCGGGAAGGAGCGAGGAAACGAGAGCGCCTCAATGCCCGTGCTGGCGCTCGTATTCGTCGGCCTCGGCCTTGTCCTTGTGGATGATGCCGTCCGGATGTTCTGGCGGCGTGTAGAGCGTGTACAGCTTCATCGGCTCGGACTTGGAGGTATTGATGACGTTGTGCTCGGTGCCGGCGGGAATCACGACCGCCACGCCATCCTCCAGCGTATGCCTCTCGCCATTCAGGATAGCCACGCCTTCGCCGGCCTCGACCCGGATGAACTGATCGTGCCCCTGGTGTTTTTCGAGGCCGATCTCCTCGCCTGGCTGCAGGCTCATCACGACAAGCTGGCTGCGCGCAGTGGTGAACAGCACTTCGCGGAAATAGTCGTTGGCGAGGGTCTTTTCCTCGATGTTGATGCTGAATCCGGTCATGTCACGATCTCCTTTGAGTAATTGACGATCATAGGAAGCCTGGCATTCCCGGCAATTGCGCCAGATCAAGTGTTCACGGGCGTACCCGATGGCTTTGTCTGAAGCCAGGCTTCGATGGACTTCCACATCCGGTCGTGCAGCGGGAGAATCCCCACCACGCAGAGCGGCTCGATAAGGGCAGCCAGGCCACCGAACGCGACCGAACCGGTAAAGGCGTACATGACCAGGAAGGCCACGCTCATGTGCACGACAACCTGGCTTGCGGTTCTGGCGGCGATCACCATGATGACTCTCCTTTGCAAATCTTGTTTCACATCGCAAATGATAGGCATTCTCATCTGCAGGCGCAAATTGATTGGCCTGACTGTGGTGATAGATGGGCGCTATGCTTCCTCCCATTGTGAAACTGCTGCAATGGCACGCGCCACGTCGCGCTGGCCAACGTCGAGATGGGTGACCCAGCGCAGGCGCAAAACCGCACGCTCCTGCATGCGGGCATAGCTGCTGGTGACGCGGATGCCGCAGGCGGCGAGATGGGCAAGCAGGCTGTCGGCGATCTCGATGGCCACATCGGAAAACAGGATGTTGGTCTGTACCGGATGCACGATCAGGCGTCCGGCAAGTGCGGAGTGATTGTGCGCGGCAGTGGTTAGTCCTTCGGCCAGCAGACGCGCGTTCGCATGGTCTTCGGCCAGACGCTCGACATGATGCTCGAGCGCATACAGACCGGCAGCGGCGAGCATCCCGGCCTGACGCATCCCTCCTCCCAGCATCTTGCGGATGCGACGCGCGCGGGCGATGAAATCCTTCGAACCCAGCAGCAGCGAGCCGACCGGCGCGCCCAGTCCCTTGGAAAGACACAGCGATAACGAATCGTGGCCGGCGCACAGTTCGCGTGCCCGTGCCAGGGCATGGCCCCCTTCCTGCTGCGCGAGCGCGACCGCCGCATTGAACAGGCGTGCGCCGTCGATGTGGGTCGCGAGCTCGTGGCGCCGGGCCAGTTCGCGCACCGCGCGCATATAGTCTGGCGGCAGGACCTTGCCGCCAGTGGTGTTTTCCAGCACTACCAGACGGGTGCGCGCGAAGTGCGGATCGTCCGGCTTGATGGCGGCCGCGATGGCGTCCAGCGCGATCGTGCCGTCCGGCTGGTGTTCCAGCACTTGCGGCTGGATCGAACCGAGCACGGCCATGCCGCCTGCTTCCCAACGGTAGGTGTGCCATTGCTGGCCGACGATGGCTTCGTCGCCGCGCTGGCAGTGCGCCATCAGCGCGATCAGATTGGATTGGGTGCCGCTGGGCGCGAACAGGGCGGACTCGAAACCCAGCATCTCGGCGGCGGCATGCTGCAGGCGGTTGACGCTCGGATCATCACCGAATACGTCGTCGCCCAGCGGTGCTTCGAACATGGCCTGCTTCATTGCAGGCGTAGGGCGGGTCACGGTGTCGCTGCGGAAGTCGCTCATTGGGGCGAGGGAAAGCATGGATGACTGCATTATGCGCATGTTCCGTTCATACCGGCTAGGGAGCCAGCCAGCCCATACCGGCTTTCCGAAAAAGCTATCTTGCGGCGCATCATTGAATTATCATTTGAATAATTGTGTCCGCGCCGAAACCCTTGGAAAGTGCCGCCGCCATGACTACAGTGCCACCCCTTGCCAGCCCCTCCCTCGACAGCCGCCGTTTCGTCCTCGAAACCATCGGTTTTTCGGAGGCGGAAAATTCCCTGCTGTCGTCGACCTTCCGCCTGACCGGGCGTCGGCCGTACTGCTACAGCGAGCGAAGCCGTCCCGACGAGCGTGTCGACATCTACCTGGCCAACGCCGACAATCCCCAGGCCCTGGCCGCACTGCGGGAGCGCAAGGCGGGAAGCTTCGCGCCAGCCGTCCTGATCGGGCGTACTCAGGCCAGCGCGGAGTGGCCGCTGATCGTGCGCCCCGTCCACTGGATGCGTCTGTTCGAACAGCTTGATGTCCAGATGGAAAGCGCGCTGGCAGCGCGGGCACGCCGCACTGCAAAGAGCGACTGGGACGGACGCACCTTTCGTCGCGCGACCGATCGCAACGTGCAGCCCGAGCCTGTCGTCATGACAGCGGTGCCGGTCGAGTCGGTCCTGGTGGTTGACGACAGTGCAACGGTGCGTGCCTTCATGCGCAGCAGGCTGTCTCCGTTTCACTTCGACGTCGATTTCGCCGAGAGCGGCGAGCAGGCCATCGACATGACCCAGGGCAAGCGCTACACCTGCATCTTCCTCGACATTCTGATGCCGGGCATCGATGGCTATCAGGTCTGCAAGCGTCTCAAGTCGAGCAGCGCCACGCGTGACAGCGCAGTCGTCATGCTGAGCAGCAAATCTTCCGCCATCGACAAATTCCGGGGTTCGTGGGCCGGCTGCGACGCCTATCTCGGCAAGCCGGTCGGAGAGGATGAATTGCTGGCCACCATCGCGCGCTTTCTGCCCGGCGCACGCCGGGTCCGCGAGTCTGCAGCGGCAACCGCCGCGGTGGCTGGTTGATCCGGCGCGAATTGTGCCGCTTTCAGGTACGCCGCTTCTTCCAGTTGTAATCCGGCGAAGGGTCGGCCACGCCGGCACGGCCGACCGAATCCGGATTCTCCGATGACAGGGTGACGAAGCACACCGCTTCCCCCGCGCGCTGGCGCGCGCGCAGCGTCTCCATGAACGTCATGGCTTCGCGCATGGCATCGGATTCGAACAAACGGGCATGGGGCAGATTCATGTCCTCCATGACTTCCGTCCAGTAGACCATGTACATGTGCTTCTCCCGAAACGGCTCAGACGGGTGGGTGCCACCGGCGCTTGTTCAGAACGGCAGCAAGCCCTTCTGCCACAGGTAGCGTCCCAGCATGACGAAGCAGACGGTCACGATCAGCGGCCGGATCAGCCGCGCGCCGCCGCGCACCATTGCATGCGAGCCGGCCCAGGCGCCGATCACCTGCCCGACTACCATGACCGCACCCACCGTCCACAGCACCTTGCCTCCGACGACGAACACCGCGAGCGCCGCGATGTTGCTGGCGAAATTGAGCAGCTTGGCATGCGCGGTCGCGGTGACCAGATTCTGTCCGCGCAGGGCAACGCCGGCAAGCGAGAAAAAGGAGCCGGCGCCGGGACCGAACATGCCGTCATAGAAGCCGATGCCGGGTACCACCGTTGCGCCGTAGGGACCGGCCCCGAGGCGCGGCGAGCTGTCCAGCACGCCGGCGTTCGGCACCAGCAGAAAGTACAACGCGATCAACGACAGCACCAGCGGGATCACGATGTCGAGCGTGGACGCGTCGACAAACTGGACCGCGCAGGCGCCGAGGCCCGAGCCGATCAGCGAGGCGAGAAACAGTGCGCGCACCTCGGAAATACGCACCAGTCCGCGCCGTGTCACCATCAGCGAAGCGGTGAGCGAGCCGAAGCTGCCCTGCAGCTTGTTGGTGGCCAGCGCCTGCAGCGGCGGCACCTGCGCCAGCAGCAGCACCGGCAGCGTGATCAGGCCGCCGCCACCGGCGAGGGCGTCGAGAAAGCCGGCTATCGCTGCCGCCGCAAACAGCGCGGCCAGCAGCTCCCAGCTGATAGAGAGCTCCATCTGCTAGGCGCGCTTCGTCTTCGGTTCGCGCAGGCGGATCAGGCCTTCCTGGGCGAGCGTGGCGACCAGCTCGCCACTGCGGTTGTAGATGTGACACATGGACAGGCCGCGTCCGCCGGAAGCGTTCGGGCTTTCCATGTCAAACAGCAGCCACTCGTCCATGCGGAACGGACGGTGAAACCAGACCGCGTGGTCGAGGCTGGCGATTTGCAGCCGCGGGTCATTCAGGCGAATGGCGTGCGGATTGAGCGAGGTCACGAGCAGGCCGTAGTCGGAAACATAGGCGAACAAGGCCTGGTGGGTCAGCACGTCGTCCGGCAGGGCGACAGGAGATCGCGTCCAGACCTGGCGCCGCGGCGCGCGTGGCTGGGTCGAGAACGGATCATCGATCGGATCGGATCGGAAATCCACCGGCACCGGATGGAAGGGGCGCCCGGCGGCAGAGCAGCGTGCGGCGAGCACTTCGACGTTCGACGCAATGGATTCGGGATCGGGCGCGTCCGGCATGGCCCTCTGGTGCGACAGACCCTTTTCTTCCTGCTGGAACGAGGCCGACATCACGAAGATGCGCCGGCCTTCCTGAAAGGCGACCACGCGCCGGGTGCTGAACGAACCGCCATCACGCACGCGCTCCACTTCGTAGTCGATCGGCAATTGATGGTTGCCGGGCAGGATGAACATCGCATGCAGGGAATGCGGCTGGCGTACCGGTACCGTGCTGGCGGCGGCAAACAATGCCTGGCCGAGCACCTGGCCGCCGAACACGTTCGGGCTGCCCAAGAAATGGC
>JAEZHR010000150.1 GCA_023416415.1 Pseudomonadota bacterium | reverse complement strand
CCCGGCGCATCGCCTCGTAGGCGCCGGGCGTCCCCCAGGTGCCGATGTAGATGTGTCCCATCGAGAATGCAATGTAGAGCGCTGCACAGACCAGATGGAGATAGGCGGCGATCTGCAGCAGGTAGCGCGTGAATCCGATGCCGGCGCCTACCTCGCTGACATAGGGAAAGTTCAGCATCAACCCGGAGATCGACATGATCAGCCCAACCACGGACACGCCGCCCCAGAACCAAAGCTTATCGCCGCCATTGAAGAAGCCGGACGGCACGTGCTTGTGCGAAGTCAGTCCACCTCCCGACTTGAACCACTGCCAGTCCACGCGCCGGAACAGATTGCGGCGTACGAAGGTGATGAACATCAGGACCGAGCACAGGATGAACAGCGGGCCGACGAAGTTGTGCAGGTATTTCGATGCCAGCGCGACCCAGAAGTAGGCTGACTGCCCCAGCCAGGGCAGGATGATGTTCTTGCCGAACAGGATGATGATGCCGGACAGCGCGAGGATGAGGAAGGTGATGGCCGTGGCCCAGTGGATCAGACGCTCCCAGCCGGTGAAACGCTGCACCTTGTGCCCGGTATCTTCGTGGTCGACGCGCTGCGGCCCGTAGGCACTGTAGAAGCCGAATATGAGGAACGGCACCACCAGCAGCAGTGTCCCCGCAAGCGTCGCAAGAGGACCGTTGCGCAGCAAGCGCCAGGTATTGCCGCCGCGCTGCAGGATGACGTCCTGCTCCGGCATGTTTCCGAGCGGGACGATGAAGTGGCGGTCGAAGTTGTTTATCCCGGACTCCGGCGAGAGCCAGCCGGGTGCGGGGACGCCCTGTTCGGCCTGCAGGATGGTCTGCTCTGCCGCGTAAGCCGGTTTCGCGCTTTCGTTCGGCACGGCGGCCTGCACTGCGACCGGCAGCAGCATGACCACCAGCAGGCCGAGGATGCGCATCGGAACAGCAGGAAGAGCAATGGACATGATGCCTCCGTTCTCATTCGGCGCGGCGCAGCTGGCGCGGCGGCCACTTGGGGTCGCCCGTGCGCCCGTACTCGTTCTGCAAGTGCGTACGGTTGTTCACCTCCGCATTCCAGGCGAGGCGATCGCCGTGAAAGTAGGCCTGTGCAGGCAGGTTGTCGGGCTTGCCGTCGTAGGCACCGTGGCGCCAGCCCGGATACTGGTTGACTTCGAGGCAGCCTGGCAGCAGCAGGAACACGCAGATGATGCCGGCGATACGCAAGAGCGTCGTCATGGCGGCAGCTCCCGGGGATTGTTCTGGAAGTCATTGGGGATCTGGTTGACCCGATCTGCCTCGCGCCCTGTCGGGGCGACGTTTTCGTAGGCGATGTCCCAGCCCCACAGTTCCGGCCCGTAGCCTCGTGTTTCCACACGCTGCCTGTAGATGTCGGCAATGACGTTGGCGTCACCGCCGAGCAAGGCCTTGGTGCCGCACTGCTCGGCGCAGGCCGGCAGCTTGCCTTCACTGATACGGTTGCGCCCATACTTCTTGAACTCGGCTTCCGAGTTGTCCGGCCCCGGACCACCGGCGCAAAAGGTGCATTTGTCCATCTTGCCGCGATAGTTGAACGTCGCGGTATCGGGGAACTGCGGTGCACCGAACGGGCACGCGAGATAGCAGTAGCCACACCCGATGCACATGTCCTTGTCATGCAGAACGATGCCGTCCACCGTGTGGTAGAAGCAGTTGGTCGGACACACCGCCATGCAGGGTGCATCGGTACAGTGCATGCAGGCCACCGAGATGTATTTCTCGCCGGGCACGCCATCACTGATCGTCACCACACGCCGCCGGTTGACGCCCCATGGCGTTTCGTTCTCGTTCTTGCAGGCGGTCACGCAGCCGTTGCAGTCGATGCAGCGTTCGGTGTCGCAGATGAATTTCATTCGCGCCGGCATGGCGTCTCCTCAGAACTTGACCACCCGACACAGCGAGACCTTGGTCTCCTGCATCATGGTCACGATGTCGTAGCCGTAGGTAAAGGCCGTATTGGCGGCTTCGCCGCGCACGATGGGTGCTGCACCTTGCGGATAGTTGTGGAGCTGGTCCTCGCCCATCCACCACCCGCCGAAGTGGAAAGGCATCCAGACAATGCCCATGGGCACGCGCGGCGTCACCATCGCATGCACCTTGATGCGCGCGCCGGAGGGCGATTCGACCCACACGAAATCCGCGCTCGTGACGCCGACGCGCCGCGCATCCTGCGGATTGATCTCGACGAACATGGCCTGCTGCAGTTCGGCCAGCCAGGGATTGGAGCGGGTTTCGTCGCCGCCACCCTCGTATTCCACCAGTCGCCCGGATGTCATGATCAGCGGGAAATCCTTGGAGAAGTCGCGCTGCTGCACCGATTTGTAGAGCGTGGGCAAGCGCCAGAACTTGGCCTTGTCGTCGTAGGTCGGATAACGCGCGACCAGATCGCGGCGCGGGCTCATCAGCGGCTCGCGGTGCACCGGCACCGGATCGGGGAAATTCCAGACGTTGCAGCGCGCGCGCGCATTGCCGAACGGCGCGCAGCCGTGTCCGATGACGACGCGGATGATGCCGCCGGACGGATCGGTCTTCCAGTTCTTGCCTTCGGCCGCGGCCTGCTCCTGCGGCGTCAGTTCGTTCCACCAGCCCAGCTTCTTCAGGAAGACATGGTCGAACTCGGGGTAGACGGTGTCGAGCTCGCTGTCCTTCGTGGTCGAGCCATCGGCCGCCAGCAGGCTGCTGCCCTGGTAGTCGACGCCCCAGTTGGCGCGGAACGGCAGGCCGCCTTCGATCACGGGCTTGGACAGGTCGTAGAGAATGGGCGTGCCCGGATGCTTGAGCTCGGGTGTGCCCCAGCACGGCCACGGCAGCCCGTAGTAG
>JAEZHR010000123.1 GCA_023416415.1 Pseudomonadota bacterium | reverse complement strand
GCGCGTGACACCGCCAAGCAGGATTTCGCGGAAGCGCGAGTGGCCGTAGCCGCCCATCACCAGCATGTCGGAACCGAGGTCGGTCAGCAAGGAGAGCAACGCGTTGCCGACGTCGATGTCGGTCTTCTGGCGTACCACATTGACCTTCACCCCATGGCGCGCAAGGTAGAGCGCGATGTCGGCACCAGGCTCGGCACCGTGACCGTCTTCGGACGATTCGGCATTGAACACGGCCACGTCAACCCTGGCCGCGCGTTGCAGCAGCGGGATTGCGCCCGTGATCGCGCGCGTGGCGCTGGTGCCTGCGTCCCAGGCAACCAGGATGCGATTGCCGGCATTCTGGTAGCGGCCGAAAGCGGGCACCAGAAGCACCGGACGGCCGCAGCTCATGACGACGAATTCGGGAAAGTCGCTCTGTGTGGTTGGCGAGGGGGCGTCTCGATCGGTCTGTCCGATGACAACCAGATCGGCATAGCGGGCCTGCAGGCTGAGCGCGGCGCCGGCTTCGTCATCGACGGCGCGCGTTTCATAGGAGCGCACGCCCGCGCGCTTGGCCACGATCTCGAAGTCCTCCAGCGTCTGGCGCGCGCGCTTGCGCAACTCATCAAGATGGCCCTCGAACGGCGCAACCACGGCGCCACCTTCGACCAGATAGCTGGTTTGGTACACATATCGCGAAATGCCGGTGGGAGCCACGCCGATCAGATGGGCATGTTCGGCGTTGGCGATGCGTGCGGCGAGCTCCAGGCGCTCGGTTGCGTTGCGGTCCTTGTCGACATGGACGAGGATGGTCTTGTATGACATGTCTCACCTCAGTTTCTGGTTGGCTTGAAACGCCTCGCGCTCGCGGAAGCGATGCCGTACACGTGGTGTATCGGTCGGAATGCCGTTGCGCAGGTGCATCGCAAGCGTAGAAGCGCGTCCCCCCGGCGTCCAGAGGAATGCCTGGACGAGATGGCCTGTTTCAGTCAAATTTGATTCAAGTCAAATTTGCAAGGTCTGTCGCGTCGGGCGCGCTTCCCCGTGCCGGCCGACATCGGTTGTCAATAGGGCAACGGAGGGGCGGCCGGACCGTTTTGACCTGGATCAAGGAATCTGCCAACCCTGATTCATACACTGCCTCCCATCAAGAAGCCGCCCATGGAGGGTGGCGCAGCAGGAGCAGCAATGGCACCGCCCCCCGTCGCAGCGTATCCGATCTCGAACGTCCAGTTCGACGGGACCCTCATACGCAAGCAGAGTCTGCAGGGACCGCGCTATACGTCCTATCCGACAGCGGACCGTTTCAGCCCGGACTTCAACATGGGCGACTACATGCAGGCGGTCAATACCATGCGCGCAATGGGAGCGCGCAATCCGCTGTCGCTGTACGTGCACATCCCGTTCTGCGACATGCTGTGCTACTACTGCGCCTGCAACAAGGTCGTCACGAAGAATCGCAGCCGCGCCGAGACCTATCTTTCCTATCTCAAGCGCGAGATCGAGATGCAGGGACGCCTGTTCGAAGGCACCAACCAGCAGGTCGAGCAATTGCATCTCGGTGGCGGCACGCCGACCTACCTGAGCGACGAGCAGATGGAGGATCTGCTTGCGCACCTGCGGCGCCGGTTCCGCTTTGCCGCCGACGAACGCGGGGAGTTTTCGATCGAGATCGATCCGCGCACGGTCACGCCGCAGCGCATCCATGCCCTGCGCGCGCAGGGCTTCAACCGCCTGAGCCTAGGTGTCCAGGATTTCGATCCCGACGTGCAGAAGGCGGTCAATCGTGTCCAGCCCGAGTCCTGCACGATGCAGGCGATGGCGGCAGCGCGCGAAGCGCGCTTTCGCTCGGTCTCCATCGATCTCATCTATGGCTTGCCGCGCCAGAATGTGATCTCGATGGGACGCACGCTGGCCAAGGTGATTGAAGCCGATCCGGACCGCATTTCCATCTACAATTACGCGCACATGCCGCAGCTGTTCAAGCCGCAGCGGCGCATCGACGAAACCGAACTGCCCAGCGCCGAGACCCGGCTTGACATGCTCTCGCTGTGCATCAAGCGTCTCACGGCCGCGGGATATGTCTACATTGGCATGGACCATTTCGCCAAGCCGACGGACGACCTGGCCGTCGCGCAGCGCCAGGGGCGGTTGCATCGCAACTTTCAGGGCTACTCGACGCATGCGGACGCCGAGATGATTGCCGTTGGCGTTTCTGCCATCAGCGCTGTCGGTGCGACCTACAGCCAGAATGAAAAGACGCTGGAGGCCTATTACGAACGCATCGAGGGCGGAGAGCTGCCGATTGCGCGCGGCGTCAGGCTGTCGATGGACGATCTGCTAAGGCGTCTGATCATCCAGACCTTGATGTGCAATTTCGAACTCTCGATTCGTTCGTTCGAGCTTGCCCATCCGATTGACTTCACGAACTATTTCGCCGAGGAACTTGTTAAGCTGCGTGCACTCGAAGCGGACGGCCTGGTGCACGTCGACACCGACTGGATCTCCGTCACGCCGAAAGGGCGTCTGCTGATCCGCAACATCTGCATGGTGTTCGATCGCTACCTTGTCCAACCGAACGAAGGCGAGCGCCTGCGTTATTCGAAAACCATCTGACCCGCACGCCTCGTGACAGAACTGCAACTGCTCCCCATCTTCCTGGTCGGCCTTCTGGGCGGGGTGCATTGCATCGGCATGTGTGGCGGCATCGTCAGTGCCTTCTCTGCCGCGGGGGCGCGGCGTCCTTTCCCGGTGCCGGTGCATGCCGAGGCGGCGGTGCTGCCCCGGAGCGCCGCAATCGACGATGCGCTGCACGTTGTGACATTCAATATCGGTCGCATCGCAAGCTACATGCTCGCTGGTGCCATTGCTGGCGGTGTGGCGCAAGGTGCGCGCACGCTGTCATTCATGTCGAACCTGCAGATCGGCGGCTACTGGCTGGCCAATCTGATGCTGGTCGCGCTCGGCCTGTATCTGATGGACGCATGGCGTGGTCTGGCGCGCCTGGAAACGGCAGGGCAGGTGATCTGGCGGCGCGTGCAGCCTCTGGTACGGCACCTGCTGCCGGTCGACAGTCCGGTCAAGGCGCTGGCGCTGGGCGGCTTGTGGGGCTGGGTTCCGTGCGGGATGGTATACAGCGTGCTGCTCACCGCGATGATGAGCGGATCGGCTGCTTCCGGTGCAATGGTGATGCTGGCTTTCGGGCTCGGCACGCTGCCGCTGCTGTTCGGCCTCGGCATGGCCGGCGTGCGATTGCAGACGTTCACGCGCCGGCGCGCGGTGCGCGTCGTTGCCGGTCTCATCGTGCTCGGTTTCGGCCTGCTCGGTTTGCTGCGCGCAAGCCACGGCTTGTCCCTGGGCTGGCTGGATGCCCTGTGTCTGACGCCGGGAGTGCACTGATGGGAGCAGAAATGCAGGCAGCGCAAGGCTGCTTCCATTGCGGCCAGCCGGTACCCGAAGGTGGCGCCTGGAGCGTGACGATTGACGGAGCCGCGCGCGCCATGTGCTGCCCCGGCTGCGAGGCCGTGGCGCAGACCATCGTCGACAACGGATTGTCGGATTACTATCGCAGCCGCGAAGGCTGGTCCGATACCGGCGATGCACAAACCCTGGTTCCGGCCGAGCTGGCGCTTTACGACGCGCCGGAAGTGCTGGAGCAGTTCGCCAGCGCGCCGGCGCAAGGCGAGCGCGAAGCCGTGTTCTCCGTCGAAGGCATACGCTGTTCCGCCTGCGTCTGGCTGATCGAACGTCGCGTGGCGGCGGTGCCTGGCGTGCGGTCGATCAATCTGAACGTTGCCACCGAGCGTCTGCATGTGCGCTGGGATGATGTCACTTGCAAGCCGAGCGACATTCTGCGCGCCGTGCGCGCGGTCGGCTACGCCGCCCATCCCTTCGATGCCGTGCGCCATGGCGAGCAGCTGCAGCGGGCCTCGAAAACAATGTTCCGCCAGCTCTTCGTTGCGGGCCTGTCGATGATGCAGGTGATGATGTACGCCTTTCCGGTCTACGTGGCCGGCGAGGGTGACATGGACATCGACATGCAGGCCCTGATGAACTGGGCCAGCCTGCTGCTGACCATTCCTGCGGTGTTCTACTCGGCACTGCCGTTCTTCCGCGGTGCCTGGAGCAACCTGCGCACGCGCACCCTCGGCATGGACGTGCCGGTGGCGCTCGGCATAGGCGCCGCCTTCGCCGGCTCGCTGTTTGCCACCGTCAAGGGGCAGGGCGACGTCTATTACGATTCCGTGACGATGTTCATCTTCCTGCTGCTGTGCAGTCGCTATCTGGAACTGATGGCGCGGCGCAAGGCGGCATCGGCGCTGGAACGCATGCAGCACGGCCTGCCGACTTCGGCGGTTCGCATGCCCGGCTTTCCGGCGTCGCGCGAGACCGAGATCGTGCCCGCAGCGCGCCTGCTGGCGGGCGAATATCTGCTGGTCAAGCCCGGAGAGCCGGTGGCGGCCGACTGCGTGATCGTCGAAGGAGAGACCACGGCCGACCTGTCGCTTCTGACCGGTGAAAGCCGGCCACAGCGCAAGGGCATCGGCGAAAGCCTGCCGGGCGGGGCGATCAATGCCAGCCAGGCCATCGTGGTGCGCGTCACCGCACTGGCGCGCGACAGCACACTGTCGACCCTGGTCAAGCTGATCGAATGCGCCGGACAGGCCAAGCCGCAGCTGGCGCTGTGGGCCGACCGGGTCGCGGGATGGTTCGTCGCCGGTCTGCTGCTGTTTGCGCTGGTGATCTTCTTCACCTGGCAATGGGTGGACCCGGCGCGCGCCTGGCCAATCGCCATTGCCGTTCTGGTCGTGTGATGTCCGTGCGCGCTGTCGATGGCCACGCCGAGTGCGCTGGCGGCGGCGACCGATCGTCTGGTGCGCCAAGGCGTGCTTGTCGTGCAGCCGCACGTGCTGGAAACCCTGCATCGCGTGAGCCATGTCATCTTTGACAAGACTGGTACGCTGACGCTCGGCAAGCCGACACTGCGCGAGACGGTCGTCTTCGGCCCGCTCGAACGCGCGTGGTGCCTGCAGGCCGCCGCCGCCATGGAGCGCAGCAGCGCGCATCCGCTGGCAGTGGCGCTGATCGATGCGGCGGAAGCGGCCGGCAAGAGCGATTGGCACCCGGAGGTATTGCACGTCACCCAGCACGCCGGACGCGGTGTCGAGGGAGAGGTCGACGGAAGCCGGCTGCGCATCGGTTCCGCAGCCTTCGTTGCGGAACTGGCCGGCACGCCGGCCCCCGCGTCTGGCGACGGAAGCTCGATCTACCTTGGGCGCGAGGGTGCCTGGCTGGCGCGTTTCGATCTGAGTGACGTGCTGCGCAGCGATGCGCAGTCCGTGGTGCGGCACTTCGAGGCGCGCGGCAAGCACGTGATCCTGCTGTCGGGAGACGAGCAGGGCATCTCGGAGAAGGTGGCTGCGGAGGCTGGTATCAAGGAGGCGCATGGCGGCGCATTGCCGCAACAGAAGCTGCAATTCGTGCAGCGCCTGCAGGCCGGCGGCGCCGTCGTCGCCATGGTCGGCGACGGCATCAACGATGCGGCCGTGCTGCGCGCGGCGGATGTGTCTTTTGCAATGGGAAGCGGTGCGACGCTTGCGCAGACCCATGCCGATACCGTGCTGCTGTCGCCGCGCCTGTCGGCCGTGGTCGATGCCAGCGAAGCCGCCGGCCAAACCATGGCCGTGGTCCGCCAGAACCTGGCCTGGGCGACTCTCTACAACCTGACCGCGATTCCCGCCGCCGCAATCGGCTGGCTCAACCCCTGGATGGCGGGCATCGGAATGGCGGCGAGTTCCGCCGTCGTCGTTCTCAACGCGCTGCGCCTGCGCCGGCTGCCACAGGCAGGCGACATGACGCGGCATGCCGTCCCACTGGAAGGAACGGCCGCCTGACGGCCGCAACAGCACAATGGAATCCTTGTACATCCTGATCCCGATGAGCGTCGTGCTGGTATTTCTCGCGCTCTGGATCTTCTTTCGTGCCTCCGACAGCGGGCAGTTCGACGATCTTGTCGGACCCGGCATGCGCGTGCTGCAGGACGATGATCGTGCTCCGGCGGCGAAGCGCCCGTCGCAGTCCGCGCCGGATGACTCGCCGGACGACCCATCCCGGAACTGAACGCGGAGGACCGGCGCTACTTACTTTCCTGTTTGTTAATCATGCGTGGCTTTTGCGCCACGCAATGCGCTGTTTCGTCGCCGTGAAATATGCGGCGTTGCGAGCACTTTCAAGGGGATTTGCGTAACACCGCTCGCTCTCTGGGCATTTTGACCTGAGTCAAAGTTTTTGCGGTGCCGCAAACGTACCCTGCCATCCGTCCTTTCGCACCCCTGGGAGAACCTACGTGGAACCGTCACTGAACTACAACTACAAGGTCGTGAAGCAATTCGCGATCGCGACAGTAGTGTGGGGCGTGGTGGGCATGCTGGTCGGCGTATTCATCGCCGCTCAGCTGGCCTGGCCAGCCCTCAACTTCGACATCGCCTGGCTGAGCTACGGCCGACTGCGACCGCTGCATACCAATGCAGTCATCTTTGCGTTCGGCGGTTCCGCCCTGTTCGCAACCTCCTACTACGTCGTTCAGCGCACCAGCCAGACGCGCCTGTTCTCCGACGGCCTGGCCGCATTCACCTTCTGGGGCTGGCAGATCGTCATCGTTGCGGCGGCCATCTCGCTGCCGCTCGGTTACACCAGTGGCAAGGAATACGCGGAACTGGAATGGCCGATCGACGTGCTGATTGCGCTGGTCTGGGTGGCCTACGCCATCGTCTTCTTCGGCACCATCGTCATGCGCAAGGTCTCGCACATCTACGTGGCGAACTGGTTCTTCGGCGGCTTCATCCTGGCCGTCGCGCTGCTCCACATCGTCAACAGCATCGCGATGCCCGTCTCGGCCATGAAGTCCTTCTCGGCCTATGCAGGCGTGCAGGACGCCATGATTCAGTGGTGGTACGGCCACAATGCGGTCGGCTTCTTCCTGACCGCGGGTTTCCTCGGCATGATGTACTACTTCGTGCCGAAGCAGGCCGAGCGTCCGGTTTACTCCTACCGCCTGTCGATCGTGCACTTCTGGGCGCTGATCTTCACCTACATGTGGGCGGGCCCGCACCATCTGCACTACACCGCGCTGCCTGACTGGGCGCAATCGATCGGCATGGTGTTCTCGCTGATTCTGCTCGCACCGTCCTGGGGCGGCATGATCAACGGGATCATGACCCTCTCTGGCGCATGGCACAAGCTGCGCAACGACCCGGTCCTTAAGTTCCTGATCGTCTCGTTGTCCTTCTACGGCATGTCGACCTTCGAAGGTCCGATGATGTCGATCAAGACCGTGAATGCGCTGTCCCACTACACCGACTGGACCGTCGGCCACGTTCACGCAGGCGCCCTCGGCTGGGTCGGCTTCATCACCATGGGTTCGATCTACTACCTGCTGCCGCGCCTGGCAGGCAAGGGGCAGATGCACAGCGTGCGCGCCATCGAAGTCCACTTCTGGATGGCCACCATCGGCATCGTTCTGTACATCGCCGCCATGTGGATCGCCGGCGTGATGCAGGGCCTGATGTGGCGTGCCGTGAACCCGGATGGCACCTTGACCTACACCTTCGTCGAGTCGGTCAAGGCCACCTATCCGTACTACGTGATCCGCTTCGCTGGCGGCCTGCTGTACCTCGTGGGCATGGTCATCATGGCGTGGAACACGGTCATGACGCTGCGCAATCCGCAGGCCGTGGATACCCGCATCCCGGCGGTGGTGGCACACGCATAACACTGGAGCTTCGCAATGAAAAAGTTTTCACATGACTTGATCGAACGCAGCCCGATGCTGCTGATCGTCCTGATTGTGCTGGTCGTGAGCGTCGGGGGATTGGTGGAAATCGTTCCACTGTTCTTCCAGAAGTCGACCACCGAGCCGGTCGCGGGCCTGAAGCCTTATTCGGCACTGCGCCTGGCTGGTCGGGACGTCTACGTCAAGGAAGGCTGCTACAACTGCCATTCCCAGATGATCCGTCCGTTCCGCGCCGAGACCGAGCGTTATGGCCACTACTCGGTTGCCGGCGAATTCGTCTACGACCGTCCGTTCCAGTGGGGCTCCAAGCGCACCGGTCCGGACCTGGCGCGGGTGGGCGGCCGTTATTCGGATGAATGGCATCGGGCCCACCTCGATAACCCGCGTGACGTCGTGCCGGAATCGAACATGCCCGGCTACCCGTGGCTCGCCAAGGCGCAGCTCGATCCGGCATCTATTCAGCCCAAGATGCGCGCGCTGCAAAAACTCGGCCATCCATACACCGAGGAAGAGATCGCGGCCGCGCCGAAGGAACTGGAGGGCAAAACCGAGCAGGACGCGCTGATCGCCTACCTGCAAGGCTTGGGCGTGCACATCAAGGCGGTGAGGTAAATCATGATCTTCGAAACTCTGCTATCCGACGCCCGCAGCATCGTGACCCTGCTCAGTTTCCTGAGCTTCCTGGGCATCGTGTTCTGGGCATACAGCAAGCGCCGCAAGGCGGCATTCGAGGAGGCGGCAAACCTGCCGTTCGCGGACGAACCGAACTCCCGCAGGGAGAACAATCATGGCTGATTTCACGAGTGATTTCTGGAGCATCTATATTGCGGTCCTGACCATTCTGGGCATCCTCGGCTGCGCCGTTCTGCTCTTTGCGCAGGCCAAGGCGAAAATCGTGCTCAAGGACGGGCAGGACCCCAAGACCACGGGGCACGTCTATGACGGGCTGGAGGAGTACAACAATCCCATGCCACGCTGGTGGATGGGCCTGTTCGTGCTCACCATCGTCTTCGGCCTGGCCTACCTGGTGCTGTATCCCGGTCTGGGTTCCTTTGCCGGTACGCTGGGCTGGCGTTCGGTCGGCCAGTACGAGGCCGAGCAGGCAAAGGCCGAGGCCGAATATGGTCCGCTGTTCGCCAAGTACCAGCAGACCGATCTCAAGCAGCTGGCGGCCGATCCGCAGGCGCGCGCGATGGGCGAGCGGCTGTTCCTGACCTACTGTGCACAGTGCCATGCCTCCGATGCGCGCGGCAACAAGGGCTATCCGAACCTGGCCGACAAGGACTGGCTGTGGGGCGGTGACCCGGAGACCATCAAGACTACGATCCTCAAGGGCCGTACCGGCATGATGCCGCCGATGGGCGCAGCCATCGGCAGCGACAAGGACATCGAAAACGTCGCGCACTACGTGCTGTCGCTGTCGGGTTCCGCATCCGATCCGATCAAGGCTGCCTTCGGTAAGGAAAAATTCGCTGCCTGTGCCGCCTGCCATACTGCTGCCGGCACCGGCAATCAGGCGCTCGGGGCACCGAACCTGACGGACAAGACCTGGCTATACGGTGGCAGTGCGCGGGCCGTGATGGAAGCCATTCGTTCCGGTCGTACGAATACCATGCCTGCATTCGAGGAGTTCCTTGGCGATGCCAAGGTCCATCTGCTGACAGCATACGTCTGGGGGTTGTCGAACACTCCGGTCGTCGCGCAGCAAAATCAGTAGTGTGTAACAGGCCGTTCCCGCCGCGCGCGGGAGCGGCTGTCTGAAGGAAAAGGCAGTCAGCAAAATGGGTGAGCCAGCACCAAGACAACCGGAACCCAAGGTTCATGTCATCCGCATGTATGAATCGCGCCCGGAGATCTACGCGCGTGAAGTCAAGGGCAGATACGGCAATGTGCGCTGGCTGTTCGTGTGGCTGACCCAGCTCGTTTTCTACGGCCTGCCATGGCTAAGCTGGAACGATCGACAGGCCGTCCTGTTCGATCTCGGCGCGCGCAAGTTCTATATCTTCGGCCTGGTGCTGTGGCCGCAGGATTTCATCTATCTGGCACTGCTGCTCATCGTCTGCGCCTATGCGCTGTTCCTGTTTACGGCAGTGTTCGGGCGGGTCTGGTGCGGCTTCTCATGCCCGCAGACCGTTTACACCGAAATCTTCATGTGGGTGGAGCGCAAGATCGAAGGCGATCGCAGCACCCGCATGCGCCTGGACCGCCAGCCCTGGTCCGCAGGCAAGGTCGCCCGGAAGTCGGCCAAGCATCTCGCCTGGGGGACAATTGCACTGTGGACGGGCTTCACCTTCGTCGGCTTCTTCTCGCCGATCCGCGAGCTCGGGCACACCGTGATTTCCTTCGGGCTTGGCCCATGGGAGACCTTCTGGATCCTGTTCTACGGTTTTGCCACTTACGGCAACGCGGGCTGGATGCGCGAGCAGGTGTGCAAGTACATGTGTCCGTATGCGCGCTTCCAGAGCTCGATGTTCGACAAGGACACGCTCATCGTCAGCTATGACAAGCAGCGCGGCGAACCGCGCAGCCCGCGCATCAAGTCCAAGTCCGGCCAGGAAGATGGCCTGGGTGACTGCATCGACTGCTCGATGTGCGTGCAGGTGTGCCCGACCGGCATCGACATTCGCAATGGCCTGCAGTACGAATGCATCAGTTGCGGCGCCTGCGTGGACGCCTGCAACAATGTGATGGACAAGGTCGGCAAGCCTCACGGCCTGATCCGCTGGACCACGGACAATGCGCTGCTCAAGCGCTTCAGCCTGAAGCAGATCGTGCGCCGCACGCTGCGTGCGCGCGTGCTGATCTACAGCGCGATCCTGATCATGATCGTGTCTGCCTTCGCGGCCTCGCTGTACTGGCGCACCCCGGTCAAGCTGGACGTGATACGCGACCGCGGGTCGATGGGGCGCGAGGTCGAGGACGGCATGATCGAGAACATCTACCGACTGCAGGTCATGAACACCTCCGAGCAGCCGCAGCGCCTGCGCCTGTCAGTATCGGGCATCGAAGGCATCCGGCTTGATACGCCGGAGCTCATCGAAGTGGCCGGCACCGAAACCCGAGCGGTCCCGGTGCGCGTGCGGGTCGGCCCGGATCAGGGCGAACGCGGATCCAACAAGATCGTATTTGAATTGCAGTCGCTCGACCTAGAGTGGCTGCACGTGAAAGAAGATGCGGTATTCATCGTGCCGCGTCGCTAGGAGCCCCTCATGCAAGCCAGTTCCCCGATGTCATCTCAGCTTTCTTCCATGCCCTGGTACAAGCACCGCTGGCCGTGGTTGCTGATGCTGGGGCCCGGCATTGTCGTCCTGGCCGGAATCGTGACGATCTGGCTCGCCTTTACGCATCAGGACGCGCTCGTGACCGGCGACTATTACAAGGAAGGCAAGGCCATCAATCAGGATCTGCGTCGTGACCGTGCGGCCGAGGCGCTGCAGCTGGACGCCGACCTGCGCTTCCTGCCGGCGGATGGCCGGCTTGCCGGGCGGATCACCAGTGCCGGCAATCCGTATCCGGGGAAGGTCTTGATCAGCATGCACCACTCGACGTTGCCGGAGAAGGATCTGCGCCTCGAGGTCACGGCGGACGCCGATGGACGCTTCGAAGCATCGCTCCCGCTGCTGGACATGGCGCGCTGGCAGGTGACGCTCGAAAATCCCGGACGCGACTGGCGTCTGGCAGGGCGCTGGCTCTGGCCGCAGCAGCAGAGCCTGCGCATCATGGCCGAGACCCCGGTGTTGCAACAATAGAAGCCTGGCAGGCGCGTTCTCATAATTTCCACTATGATTCCCAGAGATGGGAATCATCAACCGTGCGTGCCCGGACTATGGGCGCGCCGGTAACAAGAAAAGAGGAGATGATGATGGCGCGTTTATTGATGGTGGTCCTTTGGCCATCATTTCTTGTGGCGATCGTGGCGGAGGGCGCTTTTTTCTCGGTCTTCGATCCCGCATTCCTGACCGAGGACGGCAGCTTGTCCCCCTTGGCCGTCTACACGATTGGCTTTTTCTTCTTCTGGGCTTCCTGCGCGTT
Organism: Pseudomonadota bacterium; assembly: GCA_023416415.1. Taxonomy (GTDB): domain Bacteria; phylum Pseudomonadota; class Gammaproteobacteria; order Burkholderiales; family Burkholderiaceae_D; genus Noviherbaspirillum. The sequence goes on along the minus strand of JAEZHR010000123.1, from coordinate 21,088 downwards.
GGCGAGCCTGCTGACCTGCTGGTTGAAGCAGCCGCCCGTCGAATCCGTGCACGGCTGAAAAAAAAGCCCGGCACGTCCGGCCGGGCAAGGAGGGGGAAACGGTTCAGTTGCAGGTCATCGTGCCCGCAGCAACGGCCTTCAGTGTGGCCGGATCGATCAGTTCCACGTCCCGGTTGTTGACCTTGATGCAGCCGCGTTTCTTGAACTTGGAGAGCAGGCGGCTGATGCTTTCGATGGTCAGGCCGAGGTAGTTGCCGATTTCCTCGCGCGTCATGCGCAGCTGGAACGCGACCGAGGAGTAGCCGCGTGCCGCATAGCGAGACGACAGGTTCACGAGGAACGACGCAAAGCGCTGCTCGGCGCGCATGTTCCCGAGCAGGAGCATGACGCCTTGTTCGCGCGTGATTTCCTGGCTCATCATGCGATGGAAGTGATGCAGCAAGGGTGGCATTTCGGAGAACAGTGCCTCAAGGCGCGCGAACGGAATCTCGCAAACCTCGCTGTCTTCCAGCGCCACGGCATTGCAGTGATGCCGCTCATTGGCGATGCCGTCCATGCCCAGCAGCTCGCCTGCCATTTGGAAGCCGGTGATTTGCTGGTCGCCGTTCGGATGGATCTGGTGGGTCTTGAAGTGCCCCAGACGGATTGCGTACAGATTGGTGAACGGGTCGCCCACGCGGTAGAGATGGCCATCGCGCGGCACCTTGCGACGACGGCCGATGATCTGGTCGAGCTTTTCCATATCGGTCTCGCTCAGGCCGGTGGGCAGGCAGATCTTGTGCATGCTGCACGCCCCGCAGCGCATGCTGCGATCCTGGTCGGACTGAGCTGCGCGCGAGGCGGCCGGCAGTAGCGCGTTGTCAACGGGGGACAGGATTTGCGGGGTCATCTTATCTTCGTTCGTTTGTGTGGTTGGAGCGTTGCGGGTGTTGTTAAGCAATCTGCATGCCATGGCTCGCAGACCTGAGGCGACCGGTTTGGCAAGAGCACCGACGGTCAAGTGGTATCCCGCCGGCGGCTCGCCTGTGCTGCGGGGGCAGAACTGACATTCTCCCCGAATCTTTGTGCTTCGGAGCGCATTGCGTACCTAACGCGTCTCGCATTCACTCCGTGTCGTGATGTCGCTCGAAGCACGTGCCGTCGACCATGACATGCGCTCTTGCCGTTCCGGCCGTACCCTTTCAATGGCGTGCAAGGGCGGGTCGTTTCCTGAATTCGGGAAGCCGGCGCGCAGCGCAGGTCCTGTTAAGGCCTGCCGGTTTGACAGTCACTGGAAAATCTACCTATAATCGCGGTCTTTCGGGTCGTTAGCTCAGTTGGTAGAGCAGCGGACTTTTAATCCGTTGGTCGCAGGTTCGCGTCCCGCACGGCCTACCAGAAATACCGCAGTGAACTAAGCGGCTCCCAGCGATGGGAGCCTCTTTTGTTTGTGGCGTCGTTCCGCAACGATGCCGCACGCGCCGCCTGGCTGATTTTGATCAATTTCCCGTTTAGTGCGTGCCCGCAAGTGAGAAGCTGACGATACACTTTGTCTCGTTCCGGCAAGTTCAGCGCGGTTTCTCTTTGCTTATGTTCCACCAGCCGACGTGGCGCTTGCGCCATCAGTTGATCCTGCTTGCCGGGATTGCCCTGCTGCCGATTGCGCTCGCCGGTGCCTGGGGCATTGCGGCGCTGGTCGAGCAGCGTCTGCGCGAAACCGAGTCTGCCGCGATCAAGCTTTCGCGCGCGCTCGCAGCGGCTATCGATACCGAACTCAATGGCACGATCAGCGCGCTGCGCGCGCTTTCCTACAGTTCGGCGTTGGCCGGCGCCGATGTAGAACGGTTTTATCAGGTCGCCAGAGAAGCTGTGACCGTGCATCCTGGCTGGTTCGGGGTGGCGTTGAGTGATGCCGACGGGCGTTTGCTGTTCATGACCCCCATTCCGTACGGCTCGCGCGAAGCACGGGTTCTGGACAGCGATGGCTTGCAACATGCGATTCGCAATCAGGCGCCGATGGTCGGCAGCGTCATGGCGAGCAAGATTGCGCCGCACTGGATTCCCGTTCGCGTACCCGTGTTTCGAGACGGCGAGCTCGCATACATTCTTTCGGCAGGTCTCAAGGCCGATCGGATTGCCGATATCGTGCGCCGGCAGAACGTGCCATCAAGCTGGGTGATCTCGATCTACGATGCATCCGACCGTCTCGTGGCACGTTCACGCAATCCGGAGAGCACGGTGAGCGGACGCGCATCTCCGAGCATGGTCGCCTTGATGCAATCGGGTTCGGAGGGTGTGGGGACTGTCCGGACATTGGAGGGCGATGAAAAGGTCACCGGATACAACCGGCTGCGGGAGCACGGGTGGACGGTCGCAGTGGGAATGCCGCGCGGCGAGCTCAGATCGGAACTCAGCCGCACCGTCGCGCTCTACGGCGTCGGCTTGCTGGTTTCGCTTGGGCTCGTCGTCGGGATCGTGACGCTGGTATCGCGGCGCATCGTGGACGGCATCGGCGAGGTCCGGGATCAAGCCTTGCGACTGGGGCAGGGACTGCCGGTGGAATCCGTCAACAGTCGTATTGAGGAACTGCGTGCGGTCGGGCAGGCCCTAAGCGCGGCGTCCGGCGAGCGCATGCTGATTGAACAGGAGCGTCAGGCGTTGCTGGCATCCCTGCGTGAAGCGCTGGGCAGAGCGGAGGACGCGGGGCGGGCAAAGGATCAGTTCCTGGCAATGCTGGGCCATGAACTGCGCAACCCGCTCGGGCCCATCGTGGCTGCGTTGCATCTGATGGAGCTCAAGGGAGACACGGCGACCGAACGCGAACGCGAAATCATGTCGCGGCAAGTTGAGCATCTGCGACATCTGGTCGACGATCTGCTCGACGTTGGACGCATCGTGCGCGGCAAGCTGGCCTTGCGTAGCGAGCCCGTTTGCCTGGACGCCGTGATTGAACGTGCTCTGGAGGCCGTCGAGGCGGAAGCCCGAAAGACGCCCAATGGCATCCGTATCGAGCGGTCTGCGCGGCCGGTTTGGGTGATGGGCGACGAGACGCGGCTGGTCCAGGTCGTGATCAATCTCCTTTCGAATGCCATGCGTTTCGATGCCTCCGGGCAGATTTCGTGCGAGATCTCGTCTGACGGCGACGTGGCACAGATCAGCGTGCAGGACTGCGGCGTCGGCATGGACGAGCATGAGCTTGCGCGGGTGTTCGAACCTTTTTATCAGGCGCCGCAGTCGATTGAGCGCGCCGCGGGTGGCCTTGGCCTCGGATTGGCGATCGTGCACAGCATCGTGCAAGCGCATGGCGGCACAGTGCGCGCAGGCAGTCCGGGCGTGGGCAAGGGGTGTCGCTTCGAACTTCGGCTGCCGGCGATCGCGCCACCGGAAGGCAAAAGGGAGGCGATCATGAAAGCCAGTGCTGGGCGCAGCGGGCATATTCTGATCGTGGACGACAACGTCGACGCGGCAGAAGCTGTCGGGGCTGCCCTGGAAATCGGCGGACATCAGGTGCGTATCGCACACCGCCCTCAGCAGGCATTGAAACTGATCGGCGAATTCGCTCCGGAGGTGGCAATCCTCGATATCGGGCTGCCGGGGATGGACGGATTTCAGCTCGCGGCCGAAATTCGCCGGCAGCATCCGCAGTGGCGGGGAAAACTGGTCGCCCTGACGGGCTACGGGCAGGATGCAGATCGCGAGAAGTCGGGCAAGGCTGGCTTTGCGATGCATCTGACCAAGCCAGCGGAAATTCGGGATTTGCTGGCCGCGCTCGACGAATTGCTGGCCGCCGTAGCGCAGTACTTGATCATCTGCTCGAAGTGGCGGCCGTTAATATCCCCGACTCCGGCTTGCGCTGGAATCGGGGTATCAGGGGACGGTCACTTCAGGGATTGCAGTCTTTCACGCGCGGTGCTCGCAGCCGGAGAATCCGGGTAGCGGGACAGCAGCGAATCAAGCGCTTCGCGCGCCGCCTTCGGGTTCTTCAGCTCCACGTGACAGCTGGAAATGTTCAGCAGCGCCTCCGGAGCACGTGCATGATTCGGATACCTGTCAAGGACTACCTTGTGCGCAGCAATGGCATTGGTGTAGTCACGCTGGGCATAGTAGGTATTTCCAAGCCAGTACTGAGCCGAAGGGGCCAGGCCGGACTGAGGATAGCGGTGGGTGAAGTCGTAGAAGGACGCTGCAGCATTGCGGTAATCGCCTTCCCGGAAATACGCCAGCGCTGCTTCATAGGCGCGTTGTTCTGCCTGCTGGACCGTGATCTCTTCGCCATCGACGACGATCTTCTGCGGTTCCAGCTTGCGCAGGCGCGTGTCGAGGTCGACGTAAAAGTCCTTCTGCCGCTTTTGGGCGTTTGCCAGTTCGTTGGAGAGGACCTCGAGCTGCCCGCGCAGGCGCGCGATTTCCTGGCGCAGGGCCTCGTTCTCATTGGCCAGATCGAGGGTTCCGGCCTTGTCCATCTTGGCATCGACTTCGCTCTGCAGCTTGGTCACGCGCTCACGCAACTGCAGGATCGCACGACGTGCTTCGTCATCGGCGAACAGTTGCGCGTGCGCGGCCAGCGGTGCGAGCGAGAACGCCGCCGCGAGGACGGCTGCCAGCGAGGATCGCATCGCCGTTCTCATGCTTATTGATAGACGATGTCGGCGCGGCGGTTTTCGGCCCATGCCTGTTCATCGGAACCGAGCGCCTTCGGCTTTTCCTCGCCAAACGAAACGGCTTCCATGCGCGATTCGGGCACGCCAAGCAGCGTCATGTTGCGCAGGACGGCTTCTGCGCGCTTCTGACCCAGTGCCAGGTTGTACTCGCGCCCGCCGCGTTCGTCGGTGTGGCCCTGGATTACGATGCGACGAGCCGGGTTTGCGATCAGGTACTGGGCGTGTGCGGTCAGCACCGGCTTGAACTCGTCCTTCACCATGAAGCTGTCGAAGTCGAAGTAGATGCTGCGGCGCGCGAGGATGCCTTGCGGATCATTGAGCGGGTCGGTCGAAGTGGCAGTGACGGGGGCGACCGTACGGGTATCTGCGGACGACTGGCTCGTGGTGGCAGCGGTTCGTTCTTCGACCTTCGCACCTTCGTCGAGCTTGACGCTCGAACCGCACGCGGCAAGCGCGAGCAGGCTGGACAGGACTAGGGCCGAGCGGATGGGACTGCGCATGTTACTTCCTCCTGAAATATTGGTATTGATGGAAAAAGATATGAAAAACACGATGGCCTACTTCATGAACGGCCCCCAGGTCGGCTCGCGAACGTCGCCGGCCTGGGTCGTCAAGCGGTAGCGCACGCGCCCGTCGGTGGAAACTACCGCCAGGTTGCCGCGGCGTGCGGATTCGGTGGCGTACATCAGATAACGTCCGTTGGGCGCAAAGCTCGGCGTTTCATCCGCAGGTCCCTCCGACAAACGGAGTTCCTGGCCGCTTGCCAGGTCAAGCACGTGCACCTGAAAACGTCCGTCCCGGCGCGAGATGTAGGCCAGCGTCTTGCCGTCCGGCGAGATGCGGGGGCTAATGTTGTAGCTGCCGTTGAAGGTGATGCGTTGCGGGTCGCCGCCATCGGCGTTCATGCGGTAGATCTGCGGCCCGCCGCTGCGGTCGCTGGTGAAATAGATGTGCTTGCCGTCAGGCGAGAACTGGGGCTCCGTCTCGATGCCGCGGGTATTGGTCAGGCGGCGCAATCCGCTGCCATCGGCATTGACGATGTAGATCTGAGTGTAGCCGTCCCGCGAAAGGGCCACGGCGAGGCGATTGCCGTCCGGATGCCATGCCGGGGCGGAGTTGCTGCCACGGTGGTTGGCGACCACGATGCGTTGGCGGGTCGTCAGGTCCTGCACGTAGACGATCGGCTTCTTGTTCTCGAACGAGACATAGGCGATGCGGCGGCCGTCCAAAGCCCATGAGGGCGACATGATCGGCTCCTTGGAGCGCAATGCCATCTGCGTGTTTTCGCCGTCCGCATCTGCAATCTCGAGCCGGTATTCGGGGCCGGCCTTGGTGACGTAGGCGATGCGGGTGGAAAAGGCGCCCGGCGCCCCAAGCAGCTTTTGATGGATATCATCGGCGATCTGGTGTGCCGCCAGCCGCAGCCGATCGGAGGCCGCCGTCTGGGCGAAGCCCGAGAGATTGGACGAGCGCACGGTGTCGAGCAGGCGATAGCGCACGTCGTAACGTCCGTCGGCCATGCGCTGGACGCTGCCCACGACGAGCGCTTCCGCGCCTTGGGCGCGCCAGGTGTCGAAATTGACCTGCGCGGATTCAGATATCGGCATGCCGGTCTCGATCACGCGGAAATAGCCGCTGCGAGCGAGGTCATTCCTGATGATGGCGCTGACCTGTTGTGGGGCTTGTGCTTCGTCGACGAAGGTCGCCACGGCGATCGGAATCTGATGTGCGCCGACACCCGCGATTTCCACCCGCAACTGTGCCTGGGCCAGAGGGGCAAACGTCAGTCCAAGCGTCGCGAGGCTGCAGAGAACGAGTTTTCTGATCATGTCTACTGGTCTTTCGGTCGATGCGAAATGGTAAGACTGGACGGTACCACGCCCTGCTTGTCGGGCGGGAACGGCTGTGACTTCTCGATGGCGCGAAGAACCGCTTCATCGAAGCCCGGCACGCCGGATGACTTCAGTTTGCGCGGCGGGCTGCGCAGAGAGCCGTCCGGGAGCAGTTCGACAGCATATTCGACCGCCGGGTTGTCCATAAGGGTAGGCGGTACATTAAACACCGTGTTCGATATGATCAATGCCCGTATCTTGCCGGCATAGCCTGCGTCGGTGCTGCCACGGCTGCGGGCGGCCTGGCCGCTGCCTCCGGTGCCGGCAGTCTCGGAAAGGCGGCGCAGCTCATCCTGGCGAGCCTTCTCGCGTGCGGCCTCGTCCTGTACTTCCTTGCGCTTGCGTTCCTCTTCGGCTTTCTTGCGTGCTTCTTCTTCCTTGCGTTTCTTTTCGGCTTCGGCCTTCCTACGCTCTTCGGCCTCCTTGCGGCGCTTCTCATCCTCAAGGCGTTGGCGCTCCTCAGCGGCGCGCTTGCGTTCCTCGGCTTCCTTGCGCTGGCGCTCATCTTCCGCCTTCTTGCGCGCGGCTTCTTCCTTGCGTTTTTTCTCCTGTTCGAGCGCGATGTCCGGCTTCGGCTCGGGCTTGGGTTCCTCGCGTGGCGGCGGTGGTGGCGGCGGGGCCGGCCTTGGTTCTTCCTTGGCAGGGGGTGGTTCGGGCTTGGGTTCCGATTGCGGCTTGGGACGCGGGGCAGCGAGCTCGGGCTGCGGACTCCACACCTCGGCTTCGATCGTGCCCGGCGTCTCACTCTGCCAATTGACGCCGATCCACAGCATCAGGAACAGTGCGGCATGCACGATCGCTGCCAACAGCGGCGCGCGCCAACGGCCGCGCTCACGCGGGACGGTGTATGGAGACGTGTCGTTCATTCCCTGGTCGCCAGACCCACGCGATCAATGCCCATGCGCTTTGCATCGCTGATGACCTGGATTACGGTGTCGTACTTGATGTTCTTTTCGGCCGAAATCATGACCGGCATTTCCGGATGCGCCTCGTGCATGGCGCGCAGGCGTCGCATCAGCACCGACTGATTCGGCACGGCTTCCGGTTCGGGCAATTGGGCCTTCTGTCCGCCGAGTCCGATGGTTGCGGCTTCGTCCGATTTCATCGTGATGTGGATGTACTCAGTGGGCGGGAGAGTGGTCTTGGCTGCGTTTGGCAGATCGATCACGCCTGGCGTGGAGAGTGGCGCGGCCACCATGAAAATCACCAGCAGCACCAGCATCACGTCGATGTAGGGAACGACGTTGATTTCGGACTTGAAGCGGCGAGTGCGTCCGCCGCGCATTGAACTTGACCCCGCCATCAGCGTACCTGCCTTTGCAGGATATTGGAGAACTCCTCGATGAAGCTCTCGAAGCGGATGGCTAGACGGTCGATATCGTGCGAGTAGCGGTTGTACGCCACTACTGCGGGAATGGCAGCAAACAGACCGATGGCGGTGGCCACCAGTGCCTCGGCGATGCCGGGAGCGACCGAGGCGAGGGTGGCCTGCTGCACGTTGGCCAAGCCGCGGAATGCGTTCATGATGCCCCAGACCGTGCCGAACAGACCGATGTAGGGCGAAACCGAGCCGACTGAGGCGAGGAAAGCGAGATGGGCTTCCAGCGCGTCCATTTCGCGCTGGTAAGACGCGCGCATGGCCCGGCGCGCGCCATCGATCACGATGGCGGGATCCGCCTGGCCGCGTCCGTTGTAGCTGTTTCTGGCCTTGTTGAACTCGCTCATGCCGGCCACGAAGATGCGCTCGAGCGCGCCGCCGGCAAGCATTCGGTTCGCTTCCGCCGACTCGTACAGGGCTTGCAGGTTGCCCCCTGACCAGAACTTGCGTTCGAACTGTTCGGTTTCGGACTTCGCGTTTCGGATGGCGAACATCTTGGTGAAGATGTAGGTCCAGCTCATCAGCGAGAGCAGAACCAGCAGGCCCATGACCAGCTGGACGAGCAGGGACGCTTCGCTGATCAGGGCGATGAGGGACAGATCTTGGGTGACGGTCATCTGGTTTTGCGGATTGTGGAGTCCGTCGCGTGGGCAAGGACTGCCTGCCGATTCGCCTGGGCGGTCTTGTACGCGGGGGTCATCCTAATTTTCTAATGCAGGCCAGTACCGGTTCCGGTATCGGCTGCGGTTTGAATGAGGCGTTGCTGACACAGCCGACCTTGATGCGGCCAGTGGCGAGCAAGGTTGCCTGCTCTCCCTGTATGCGCCATGCCTGCTGCACGAATTGCACAGAAGCACGGCCCTGGCGTTCGACCATGACGGAGAGTTTCAGTTCATCATCAAGTTTCGCCGGGGCATGATAATCGACTTCGGTATGTTTGACGACGAACATCGCGCCGTGCGCTTCGGACAGCCATTGCTGGCCGATGCCGGCCGCGCGCAGCCATTCGGTGCGCGCGCGTTCGAAAAACTTCAGGTAGTTTGCGTAGAAGACGACGCCGCCAGTGTCGGTGTCTTCGTAATAGACGCGTACGCGCCACCAGAATGTTGCCGGTTGCTCTGTTGACGTCATCGTGCTGGCAGATTGCGCTTGATATTGAAGGGGGCAAATGCCTGGCAGGTAGGCATCAGTTCGATGTAGTTGACGTTGACGTGGACGGGCAGGGTGGCAATCCAGTATGCCGCTTCCGCGATGTCATGTGCGGTCAGCGGAATAGTGCCTTCGTAGACTTTGGTTGCGGCAGCGTCGTCCTTCAAACGGACGTTGGAAAACTCGGTCCCGCCGCACAGCCCGGGGGCGATATTGGTTGCACGTACACCGGTGCCCATCAAATCCGCTCGCAGATTCAGGGTGAACTGATCGACGAAAGCCTTGGTTGCGCCATACACATTGCCACCCGGGTAGGGGTAGGTGCCGGCGATTGAACCGATATTGATGATCGTGCCGCTGCCGCGTGCGACCATATCTGGCAGCAATGCGTGCGTCATCGTGACCAGACCCTTGCAGTTGGTATCGATCATGGTCTCCCATTCCTCGAGCGAGGCCTGCTGGGCCGGGGCAATGCCGAGTGCGAGGCCGGCATTGTTGATCAGTACGTCGATCGCCTTCCAATCGGCCGGAATGGAGGCCAGGGCTTCGTTGATCGAAACCTTGTCACTGACATCCATGGCGAGAGGAAGCACGTTGGGGGCGAGTTCGGCGGCAAGCTGCTTCAGACGCTCGACGCGACGGGCGGCGGCAATGACGCGATGGCCGGCGCCGACGAACCTGCGGGCCATCTCCGCGCCGAATCCCGAGCTTGCTCCGGTGATCAATACGATCATGCGTTTTCCTTGTTGGACGGACACGGCCGAAATTGTAACCTGCGGTAGAAGGCGCGGCAGGCCTTGAATGTCCGCATCGGTTTCGGGTTACAATCCGACACCATTTCACCTCACGTGACTGGCGAGAATACCGGACCGACGGCACCTGCTGCAGTAACCGGTTGTAAGGTGGAAATCCACCGGGGAACGTGAGGACTCTGCAGTATCGATGCCGTTCGCCTGGGCAGCCTGAATGGAATTGCACGATCGAGGCTGCCTCATGTCCATCCTTCCCGGTACCTCGCTCGAAGTTTCGCGCTCGCGCGCGTATTGTATTTGCCTTGCCAGGAGCACTTCATGTTTGCTAAAGACCACACCGTCGCCAAAGTCGACCCTGAACTCTGGGCCGCAATCCAGCAGGAAAACCGGCGCCAGCAGGACCATATCGAGTTAATCGCCTCCGAGAACTACACTTCCCCGGCCGTGATGGAGGCGCAGGGCTCGCAGCTGACCAACAAGTACGCCGAGGGTTATCCCGGCAAGCGCTATTACGGCGGTTGCGAGTACGTCGACATCGCCGAAACGCTGGCAATCAACCGGTTGAAAGAGTTGTACGGTGCCGATGCGGCCAACGTGCAGCCGAATTCGGGCTCACAGGCCAATCAGGGCGTGTTCTTCGCCATGCTCAAGCCCGGCGACACCATCATGGGCATGTCGCTGGCCGAAGGGGGGCACCTGACGCACGGCATGGCGCTGAACATGTCGGGCAAATGGTTCAATGTCGTCTCCTACGGTCTCAACGAAAAGGAAGAGATCGCCTACGACGCCATGGAGCGTTTGGCGCACGAGAAAAAGCCGAAGCTGATCATTGCTGGCGCGTCGGCCTACTCGCTGAAGATCGATTTCGAGCGTTTTGCCAGGGTTGCCAAGGATGTCGGTGCCTATTTCATGGTTGACATGGCGCATTACGCCGGTCTGATTGCGGCCGGCGTGTATCCCAACCCGGTGCCGCACGCCGACTTCGTTACCTCGACCACTCACAAATCCTTGCGTGGCCCCCGCGGTGGCGTGATCCTGATGAAGGCCGAACACGAGAAGGCTATCAACTCGGCGATCTTTCCGGGCATCCAGGGAGGCCCGCTGATGCACGTGATCGCGGCCAAGGCAGTGGCATTCAAGGAGGCGCTGTCGCCGGAATTCAAGGTCTACCAGCAACAGGTCGTGAAGAACGCCGATGCACTCGCCAAGACCCTGATTGCGCGCGGTCTGCGGATCGTCTCGGGTGGAACCGAATCGCACGTGATGCTGGTTGACCTGCGGGCCAAGAAGATTACCGGCAAGGAGGCCGAAGCCATTCTCGGCTCGGCCCACATGACCTGCAACAAGAACGCCATTCCGAACGATCCGGAAAAGCCGTTCGTGACTTCCGGCATCCGCTTGGGTAGCCCGGCCATGACAACACGCGGGTTCAAGGAGGCGGAGGCGATCAAGGTCGGCAATCTGATTGCCGACGTGCTGGATAACCCGCACGACGCCGCCACAATCGAACGCGTTAAAGCCGAAGTCAAGGCGCTGACTGACGCCTTCCCTGTCTACGCATAAGTGCGGTGACCGGCAGCGGCGATCCGTTGCGGTCGCCGCATATCCCATGGATATGGGATTAACAATTTCGTTGTCAGTTATACAATTGAAAAATTGCAATTGTTTCTGCGGCGACTTTTCGGGATAGACGATGAAATGCCCGTTCTGCCAGCATGAAGATACGCATGTGATCGACTCGCGCACCTCGGAAGAGGGTGACGCGGTCAGGCGGCGTCGCAAATGTCCGCATTGTGACAAGCGCTTCACGACTTATGAGCGTGTCGAATTATCGATGCCGGTGATCGTGAAGAAGGATGGCAGCCGCACCGATTACGAGTCCGGAAAGCTGCGTGCGAGCATGATGCTGGCGTTGCGCAAGCGCCCGGTTTCTGCGGAGGCGGTGGATCTTGCGATACGTTCCATCGAGGAAAAGCTCTTGGCCAGCGGGGCGCGTGAAGTGCTGTCCGGTCACTTGGGTGAGCTGGTGATGCATGAACTTAAGCGGCTGGACAAGATTGCCTACATCCGTTTTGCCTCGGTCTACAAGAGCTTTGAAGATGTTGCGGAATTTCAGGATGTGATAGCTGAAGTGGGACGGGAGCGCAAGCCGAGGCAAGAATAGCGAGCGGGCGCAAGCCCGCTTTTTTTTGACCAAGATATTGCAAAAAATGCAACAGCCGGAGGGTGAAATGGCTTCTGCGCGAGATGCCGGTTTTTCCATGATTGAATTATTGATTTCCATCCTCGTTCTGGCCATCGGGATGCTGGGGGCGGGGGCAATACAGCTCGCGGCCTTGCGCACCTCCCAGCAATCTAGCCTGCACAGTATCGGCGTGCAACTTGCGGCAGCCCTGGCTGCCCGGATGCGGGCAAACGACGCTCAGATGCAGCTTGCCAGTGCCGATAACCCGTTTCTCGACCTGGATATCTCGAATGATCAGTCGCCGTCTGCTGCGCCGGCCGTGAATTGCTATGCAGCCTCATGCGATCCTCAACAGCTGGCACTGTTCGATATGTACGAGTGGCAGCAGCGTCTGCGCGAAGCGCTTCCTGGTGCGCGTGCAGTGGTATGCCGCGATGACGATCCCTGGCATGACACAAGCCGGCGCCTTGCCTGGGACTGTACGGACGATGAAAGCGCTTCCGTGGTGATCAAGGTCGGCTGGGCCGCCAAGGACCCCAGCGGAAAGCTCGCCACGGAGGTCGAAGGGGCGTCGTTTCCGGAAATCGCCTTGCTGGTTGCACCGTACGCACCATGATGCTGCGACCTGCCAGCGTTCGTTCAGCAATGCGCGGCCTGACCCTGGTCGAACTGATGGTGGCGTTTGCCATCGGCCTGCTGGTCGTGCTGGCCGCAACCGGATTGTTGCTTTCCACCCGTACTGCGTATCTGGGGCAGGATGATCAGGTGCAGTTACACGAAGGGGCACGCTACGCACTGGAACTAATCGGGCGCGCGGTCAGGCAAACCGGCTACGAAAATTGGGATGCCAAAGATGCACCCATCCTGACAACCGAAGCAATGTCTCCTCATGTCTTCGGACTGGATGCGCACAGACTGAAGTCGACTGCGCCTGGGGTTGACGGTGCGATAAGCAGTGCGAGCGAAGTTGTCAATGGCAGTGACGTCCTCGCCCTGCGCTTCCTCGGTTCAGGCAGTCCCGCCGATGGCAGCATGCTCAATTGCACGGGTTTCCCGGTTGCCGCTCCTGCATCGCAGGCCGAAGCGGATGAGGGGAGGGGGTGGAGCATTTTCTATGTAGCCAAAACCGGCAAGGGTGAGCCCGCTCTCTATTGCAAGTATCGCGGCTGGGCCGCAGAGGTGGTGGTGTTTGGTGTCGAATCGTTTCAGGCTTTGTATGGCGTCGACTTGGACGACGACGGAATTGCCGACCAGTATCTGCGCGCTGCCGCAATGAGCGGCCCTGAGGCCTGGAAGCGCGTGGTTGTGGTGCGCATCGGCCTGTTGATGCGCGCAAGAAACAATACCCGCGCCGACGGCCCCAGTCAGGAGTACCACCTCTTCGGGCCGGCATATTCCAACGAATTTGCTTCGGTCGATCCGGGTGTGCACATCCGGGAAAGCGATCTTCCGACGTCTGAGCGATCGCGCATGCGCGCCCAATTTGGGGCAACCATCCAGTTGCGCAATCGCACGAGAGGCAGCACATGAACGCGCGGGCAGTAGTGGGTCGCGAACTGGGCCGCGAAGCGGGCGCGTCGCTGATCGTTGCGCCGATCATGCTCATCGCGATACTCGTGCTTGGCATCTCGGGCGCTCAGATTGCCGTTCAGGGCGAGCGGGCGGCTCGCAACGAGCGCGACCGGCTGATTGCCCTGCAGTCGGCGGAGGCAGCCCTCCTCGACGCCGAGATGGACATCGAGGCCTCGCCCGACTCCACGCGCTCGCGCAGTGAAATTTTCGCGGCCGACCGTGCCGAGGGATTTGTCGAGGGCTGTGGAGCTGGGACAGGCAATCCATACCTCGGCTTGTGCCAGCGCGCCGTGCCCGATTTTCCTATCTGGACCCGCGTAGATTTTCTGGCCGATGACGAGATGGGGCGCTCGGTGCCATTTGGACATTTCACGGGCCAGGCATTCGCGGCGGGAGAGGGCGTACTCCCGGCGCGCTTGCCGCGATACGTGATCGAACTCATGCCCTTCAATATGCCAGGCGGGGATGCCTCCACTGGCGGGATGACGTACTTCTATCGCATTACCGCAATTGGCTTCGGAACACGAATCTCAAGCCAGGTGTTGCTGCAGACCTTTTATCGAAAGGCCGGATCATGACAGGACATGCTTCTTCAGCCCTGCTTCTTTCATTTGCGCTTGTCGCGACCACATCCGGGGTTGCTGCAACGCCTGCGGTGGAGCTTGCTCATGAACCGCTTTACGGCGGCCGGGCGAACATCCATCCGAACCTGCTGCTCAGCTTGTCTGTCGAGTTCCCCACCGTGGGAATCGCCTATCGGGGCGATAACGGCACCTACAATCGCACCCGAACCTACCTCGGCTACTTCAACCCCGGGAAATGCTATCGCTACAAAGGGGGTAACCGAAATCTTGAAGAAGACGCCTGGTTCGAGATCGATTCCGATGCGGATTCCGTGACGCACGAATGCAATGGCCAGACGTTTTCGGGGAACTTCATGAATTGGGCTTCCTCGTCGGCTATCGACATCCTGCGCTACACCTTGACTGGAGGTGACCGCGTCATTGATCAGCCAGGTTTGACCGTGCTGCAGCGCGCATTCCTGCAAGACGACGTCGGCGGCAACTTCTACGCTGACGAAGCTTACTTCCCGCGCCGCACGGTCAAGGCCGGCACGACTTCAAGCGCCCCAGGCAAGGTCACGCCATTCGACGTCGAAACCTTGTATGTCGTCTCGTGCCGCAACCGCATTCTGTTCAGCGACAAGAAAAGCAACGTTGTCGGCGGCAGTGCGAATGCATCCGCGTACTGCGTTGCTCCTTATGACGGCACGGGGAATGCGCCAGCGCAGGCGGTGGATAAGGCATTGGGCGAGTATCTTGTACGTGTGCGCGTATGCGACGGCCAGGAGGGGGCGGAGCGCACCGAGCTATGCATGAAGTACGGCGCACATTACAAACCGGTCGGCGAATTGCAGCGCAATGCCGACCGTGTGCGCGTGGGGGCTATGGGCTATCTGCTCGATGATGCGCCGGAGCGCTATGGCGGCGTGCTGAGAGCTCCACTCAAATACCTTGGCGCGAAGCGCCATCTGCCACCCGGCTATGCTGCCAGTGCCAACGATCGCCCGGAGTGGGATCCGGAAACCGGCGTGTTCTACAACAATCCTGAAGACCCGCTCAACAAGAATGATGCCGCCAACACAAGCGGTGTTGCAAACTACCTGAACAAGTTCGGACGCAATGGCCGTTACAAAACCAATGATCCGGTAAGCGAACTCTACTATGAGGGCTTGCGCTACTTGCAGGGAAAGCAGCCATCGCCGGAGGCCACGGCCGGCATGAGCGAAGCGATGAGGGATGGCTTCCCGGTACTGACGGAGTGGGCCGACCCTGTGATGGCCTCCTGCCAGCGTAATCACATCCTTGTGATTGCCGATGTTAATACGCATTGGGATCGCTACATTCCTGGCAATGTCCGCACCAAATGGGGAAACAACAACAACGCCTTTGATGCCGCGCGACCGGTTGATGCGCAAGTGGCAGGCAAGCCCCCGGCGCTGGATGTCAAATCCTGGACCAGGAAGGTAGGCGAAATGGAAGTCGATGCCGATGGTGTGTACGGCCACCCCGCACCGAATACGAGCCTTGCCGGACTGGATGCGGAGGACGCCGGGGCGGGTGGGCACGGCACGTACTACATGGCCGGACTGGCTTACTGGGCAAATACCCAGCACATCCGGATCGACAAGCCCGTGCACGTGAAAACATTCGCCATTGATGTCGACGAAGGCGGGGACGGCAAAATCGATGGAAACAAACGTGTACTCAAGCCTCGCAACAGCCAGCTCTATCTGGCTGCCAAGTACGGTGGATTCGATGATCGCAACGGTGACGGCAATCCCTTCATTACCATCGATGTCGATGGCAAGACTGTAATCAAGTCAAGCAACAAAGAGTGGGACAACGGCGGTGGCGTGCCCGCAAATTACTTTCTGGCCGGGCAGCCGACCGAGATGGTGGAGGCAATCCACCGTGTGTTCGGCATGATCGGAAGCAGCAGTGGCACGCTGTCTGGTGCCGGCTTGTCTTCCAGCAGGCTCGGTGCCGGTGGAGCGTATCTTTTCCAGCCGGGCTTTGATCCGTCGCGCTGGAGCGGCAGCCTGCACAAGCTTGCAATCGGGTTCGATGAGAATTCCGGGCTGACGATCGGCAGCAGTCCTGTCTGGGATGCCGGTGCCATTCTGACAGGGACTGCAAAGCAGGCGGCAAGGCCCTCACCGGAGCAACGGGAGATCCATACACTTGTTGCCGATGGACAGGGCTACAAAACCGCACCGTTCAAGTGGGATCAGCTCGATGAGGTCTTGAAGATGGCGCTCGATACCGGCCCGGGGAGCGACAAGCCCGATGGTCTCGGCAAGGATCGACTGGCCTGGCTTCGGGGCGTACGCGAACGCGAGCTAGGGCAGAAGAACGGTGTGTTTCGCACCCGCGACCGTGTGCTCGGGGATATCGTTGGCAGCAATCCGCTTTACGTTGGGCCGCCCGTGGCTCGGGCATCCGGTGAGGGCTATGCCCAGTACCTGGCCGTTACCAAGGATCGTGCAGCGGTGGTGTACGTGGGGGCCAACGACGGGATGCTGCACGCCTTCAACGCGGACACCGGCATCGAACTGTTTGCCTATGTACCGCGCACACTCGTTCCGCTGCTGCCTCAGCTTGCGGCACCCGGCTACGTGCATCGTCTCTATGTCGATGGCGGGCTGGCTGCAGCTGACGCGCGAGTGGGCGGGAAATGGAAGACCGTTCTGGTCGGCGCATTTGGGGCCGGTGCGCAGGGCGTGTTTGCACTTGATGTGAGTGACCCGACGCAGTTCGGCGCCGGTGGCGTGCTGCTTGAATTCACCGATGCCGACGATCCGGATATGGGCAACGTGAGTGGTGCACCGCAGATTGCCCGATTTCGCACGGGTGTCAGTGGCGGCGTTTCGGTCTATCGGGACTTCCTGGTTGTCGCCAGCGGGCTGAACAATTACGTTCCGGACGGGTTGGGTCGTCACAACGAGGATGCGGCAGGCGCGCTCTTCTTGCTAGCGCTGGACAAGGGGTCTGCGGAAAGCTGGAAGGCCGGGGTGAATTACTACAAGTTTCGCCTGCCGGCAGCGGAGACCTTCGCTCCCAACGGTCTCGCCCAGCCAGTACTCGTTCCGGGTGCGGACGGTGCAGTACGAGTCGCCTTTCTCGGGGACTTGCAGGGTAATCTATGGCGAATCGATTTCTCCAGTGTGGCGCCTTGGTCCGGTGCGCTCGGTGATGGCATGCCACTTTTTGTTGCACGCGACGATGCAGGTCGTCGCCAGCCAATCACGACGCGTCCACTCGCCGCGTTCGCTCCGGGCGGAGGCTACCTCGTCATGTTCGGCACCGGCAAGTACGTCGAGGCACAGGATGGCGCACCGGGAACCTACCGCACCCAAAGCTTCTATGCCGTGCATGACGCCGGAGTGGCGGTAGTCGGCCGTGCTTCACTCGTTCAGCGCATCTTCACGCTGCAGCCGGACGGAACCTACCTCGTCAGCGGAGATGTGCCTGCATACGGCAGTGGGGCAAAGAAGGGCTGGTACATTGACTTCCCCCATTCGGAAGAATCCGGCGAGCGCGTTGTCAGCAATGCAGTGCTGCGTGACGGGATCATTTACTTCAATACGGTCATTCCAGATGCGGATCCTTGCGCGGCCGGCGGTGGCGCGTCGTACGAGATCGGCGCACTCACCGGTCTGCCTCCGAACGGCATGCCTACGCGCCATGTCTCGCGCGTGGGCATGCTCGGCGAACCGATCGTGTTGGATCTTTCAGCTGTCGTCGGCCGGCGCAACGCAATTGGAGAGCGCGTCGTCCAACAGCGGCGCCAGGTCGTCAACGTCGGCACCGGCGGGGAGAATGGGGTGGTGAGCGGGGCCGAGAGTGGCCCGAGCAGCATCGATCTGCGCGCGGGCCGTTTCAGCTGGCGTGAAATTCTCAACTGGCGGGAGTTGCGCGATGCCTTGCTCAGCAACTGACCGTCCGGGACGGGGCTTCACCCTGATCGAGCTCATGGTGGTCGTGGCGATTGTCGCCATTCTCGCCAGTATCGCCTATCCGTCGTATCAGGAATCCGTGCGCCGGGCAAAGCGTGCTGAAGCCAAGGCTGTCCTGCTGGAGATCATGCAGCAACAGGAACGCTACTACTCGCAGCGCAATACCTATATCGCGTTCTCGTCCGCTTCGACGGACCAGGATGCGCAACGGTTCAAATGGTTCTCCGGTGGCGCGGCCGGCGCCAGCGCCTACGAGATCAGGGCAGACGGCTGTGGTGACGGGCTGCAGGAATGCGTCCGCTTGAGTGCGATCCCGGGGACGCCCATGGTCGATTCTGGCTACGCCGATCCAGTATGCGGCACGCTGACCCTGACCAGTACTGGCGCGAAAGGCGCCAATGCAGCGTCATGCTGGCAATGATCGGTGCCAACGCGTCGCCCGCGCGCGGATTCACGCTCGTTGAATTGACCGTCGTGCTGACCATTGCCGGCATTCTGCTCGCAATCGGCGTTCCAGCCATGCATGGCCTGGTGCAGACGCAGCGAGTGAGCGCTGCGGCGAACGACTTGTTATCGGCGATGAATCTGGCGCGGTCCGAGGCGATTCGGCGAGCCGGTCGGGTCGACATGGTGCCGACAGATGGCGCCAACTGGAGCAGCGGCTGGGTGGTTTTCGTCGATCAGGATGGAGATCTCGCGATCGACGCGGACGAAGTCGTCATCCACGTTCGTGGCGCCCTGCCGACCGGAGTGGAAGTCCAATCGAACATGCCGCCCTATCTTTCCTATCAAGGCAGCGGCCGTACCCGGCGCAATGAGGGTGCGCAATCAGCCCTGTTCGGAACCTTCGTTCTGAAAGCGGGGCAGGAGGAGCGGCGCATTGTCATCAACATGCTTGGCCGTGCCCGTGTCTGCAACCCCGCTTCCGAACTTAATGCCTGCTGAACGCCCGCCGCAGGCCGTCGGCGCTACAATTCCAGCCTTGCTGGCTGAAGACGCACCGACGGAGTTCCGACTTGATCACACCGAGTGACATTCGTTTCATGGAGCAAGCCCTCGGGTGGGCTGCTCGCGCCATGTACATCACCAGTCCCAACCCGCGTGTGGGTTGCGTGATCGTCAGGGATGGAGAGGTCATCGCGGCCGGTCACACGCTTGCGCCGGGTAGCTCGCATGCGGAAGTCGAGGCCCTGCGCGATGCCGCAGAGCGCGGCGTGGACGTGCATGGAGCAACCGCCTATGTGACCCTGGAGCCGTGCAGCCATTACGGTCGCACGCCGCCATGCGCGGATGCGCTGATTCGGGCGGGGCTCGCACGCGTCGTCGCGGCCGCCACCGATCCGAACCCGCTGGTCGCAGGCAGCGGCCTGGAGCGCTTGCGTGCGGCGGGTATCGAAGTCGAGTGCGGGGTGCTTGAAGAGACGACGCGCGAGTTGAACATCGGCTTCTTCAAGAGGATGCAGCGAGGATTGCCGTGGGTGCGCATGAAGACTGCGGCCAGCCTTGACGGGCGTATCGCTTTGCACGACGGACGCAGCAAATGGATCACCTCTGCCGAGGCCCGCGCGGATGGTCATGCCTGGCGAGCCCGGGCATGCGCGATCCTGACCGGTATCGGCACAGTACTGAAGGATGATCCGCAGTTAAATGTGAGGGCGGTGGACACGCCGCGTCAGCCGCGTCGGATCGTGATCGATAGCCGCTTGCAGATTGATCCTGCAGCCAAGATTCTTGCAGGCGGCGACACCTGGATCGTCACTGCGGTATCCGCGCCATCGAAGGCGGCATCGCTGCGTGCCGCAGGCGCGGAAGTGATCCGCCTGCCCAATGCGCAGGGCAAGGTCGATCTTCCGGAACTGATGCGCGAGCTCGGGAGGCGGCAGATCAACGAACTCCATGTCGAGGCTGGCGGGAAACTGAGTGGTTCGCTGCTTCGGGAAGGATGTGTGGACGAGCTGCTGGTTTATCTGGCGCCATGCCTGCTAGGAGATGCGCGGCCGATGTTCGAGCTGCCGCAGCTGCCCGATCTCAGGGCAAGTCCGCGGTTTCGCTTCCATGAAATCAAGCAGGTCGGCCCCGACTTGCGTATCCTTGCCCGTTTCAATTGAGCTTTGCCGTCCCCATGTTCACCGGAATCGTCGCCGCCGTTGGCCGCATTACCTCCATTACTCCCCTTGGTAGTACGCCGGATGCAGGTGTACGTCTGACAATTGATGCCGGCGGCCTGCCGCTGGAGGATGTGGCGCTGGGGGACTCGATTGCCCTCAATGGCGCCTGCATGACTGTGGTCGAGAAGGCGGAAAGGGGGTTCGCCGTCGACGTTTCGCGTGAGAGCCTCAGTCGCACCGTCGGACTGGATCAGATCGGCGAGGTGAATCTGGAAAAGGCATTGCGCCTGGCCGATCGCTTGGGCGGACATCTTGTCTCCGGTCACGTGGACGGGTTGGGGACGGTAATCCGTTTCGCGCCCGTGGGTGAGTCGATGGAGCTGGAAATCGAGGCGCCGCACAAGCTGGCCAAATATCTGGCCTACAAGGGCTCGATCGTGGTCAACGGGGTTTCGTTGACCGTCAACCGTGTGACTGATTTTGAGCAAGTCAGCCGTTTCTCGATCAACCTGATTCCGCATACCGTGCAGGTGACCACGCTCAAGCACTTGCGTGCCGGTGCCCGGGTCAATCTGGAGGTAGACCTGATTGCGCGTTATGTCGAGCGCATGCTCGCGCTTCAGTCATGAGTTGAGATAAGCGCCAGTTTCCACGCGGCAGTCTGTGGACAGGGGTAAATCCAGTAGAATGTGGCCCTCTGCAAGGATCTTACCCATGGCTCTTTCCACAACTGAAGAAATCATCGCCGAGATCAGGGCTGGCCGCATGGTCATTCTGGTCGACGAGGAGGATCGCGAGAACGAAGGCGATCTCGTGCTCGCGGCCGAGTTCGTCACGCCCGATGCGATCAATTTCATGGCTAAGTTCGGGCGCGGGCTGATCTGCCTGACGCT
>JAEZHR010000070.1 GCA_023416415.1 Pseudomonadota bacterium | reverse complement strand
TGATAGGCCCATTCAAAGTCACTCATGGACATCTCAAAGGCTTTGGGGCCGTCGCCACCTGCGTTGTTGACCAGCACGGTAATCTGGCCAAACGTTTCAAGTGCGACTTTGACGAGTGACTCGCGGTCCTCTTCCTCGGTCACGTTGCAATGCACGGCGATGGCCTTCCCGCCCGCATCGCGGATAGATTGCGCGGCGATCTCGGCATTGCCGAGATTCAGGTCGCTTATGATCACTGCGGCACCGGCATCAGCAAAGACCTCCGCTATACCGCGCCCTATGCCGGCAGCCGCACCGGTGACAATGGCAACCTGACCTTCCATCCGAAATTTATCGATAGCTGACATTGCGGCTTCTCCCATGGCAAGAGGGCAGGTCAGAGAAATGACTCGGAAAAGTTTGTTGCCGCCAGCAGGAAAGGGAGTTCAGTGCAAATTCTTGCAGAACAACACTTCACGGTGAAGGCATCACTTTGTGATGTAAGAGTATTCAGGGGGGATGGACTATCCCCCGCACAGCCGATAAAAGCGGCAGAAATTCATGCCATCGCAATGAAGGGCGCTCAAGCGCCTCGGAAGGGAGAATCGGCCTTTTTTGTGTGCAAGGCCCGCGTGGACTTTTCCACGGCGCACTCGCCGTCCCCTATGCCCGGGAAGCTGCGTGCGGGGCGGTGGTAAGGCGGGTGTCGATGTTGCTTGTCAAACCTGGTGAACTGATCCGAAGAGCCACCCTCAGTTGCCCAGCGCAAATGTGGAAATAGGCATTCGGATTCTCTGCCGCCAGGCGACCGATGGTATAGGCGATGTGAAAGTCCAGCGCGTTCCGGCCGTTTCCGGCGATCTCGACGTACTCTGCCCGATTGCCCATTCTGTGAAGAGCGAATACAAGCTCGCGCGAAAGCCGAGTCTGGTTTTCTCCAACGAAGAGCAGCACCTTGAAGTAATCGTGATCGAGGAGATCAAGTCCAGCCGGCTGCACGTTTTCGTAGTCGATCAATACAACGTTTGTTCGCACCGTATTTCCTCGCTTGTTTGGGCTCTCAGGCCGTGCGGCCGATCCAGAACTTACTGTGGCACTTAGGGTAGTTCCGGCATCCCCAGAACGCCCCTTTCTTTCCCTCCCGCGGCAGCATCTTGACTCCGCAGGATGGGCAGGTGGGCGTGCGGTAATCGCCCTCGAAGGCAAACTTCAGCAGTACCTCCTGCCGCTCCGGCGGCAGCTCCCGGATTTTCTTGAGAAAGGCCACGCCGTCGAGCAGCTGGATGGGATTCGCTTCGCCGAAGCTCAGTGCGTCCTTCGTGTAGGTACTGGTCGTGATGAAAACGCCGCGCCCAACCTTTTCATGCGCCATCACGCCCAGCAGCTCGCGCACCAGGCTCACGCCCACAGGCGCACTGTTCCATGCCTTGCACTGGACGATGGCGAGCGGCTTGTCCGGGTCCTGGCGGTAGAGCTTGACGTCGATGCCGCCGTCCGCGCCGCAGCGTATCGTTCTGGACCTGAAACCGACGGCTTCGTAATACTTCGCGCAAAGCAGCTCGAAGCGTTTCCATTCGAGCTCGTGAAGGGCTTCAAGGGTCCATGCGGTTGGCGGATTGGCCGGGAGAGGCACCGTGGCTGACGAAGCTTGCATTTCCGTCGAGCCGGCAGGCCCGCTCGCTTCAGGATTCTGACCGGCAGTGTCTCGGACCTGACTGCGGTGCTTTCGAGCGGCCTTGATGCGGCCAGGAGGGGGATTCCCGAACGTTTCTGCGGACTGCGCAGCCTTGCTGCGAACCAGCGATATCAGCCCGGGGATGCCGAACAGGGCGAGCGCAAGCCAGCTGAACATCTGCAGACTGGGGGCCAAGGCCTTCAACATCGGCGGCAGCATGGCCGGAATGACCCACCGCAGGCCGATGAAGGCAACCATGCCCAAGCCGACGCCCACCCACCACGGGACAAGCATCAGCAGCTCGACCAGACTCTCCTGCTTTCTTCGTCGTCGGCCCATTTTCGCAAACATGTTCCACGAGATGGACTATTAGACGCTATCGATGGATTCAATACATCCCATGCATATGGGAGAGTTTGCACATTGACATTCCGCTGTCCCGCCTCACGCCCCGAATGCAAACGGCAGTTGGCGAAGCGTGCAGGCGTACCCGTGCGATGCGCAGCAAAACCAATACGAAGGGCTCGGGAGTGGGAGTTCGTGATCAAAGGCCTTGCGCTTTTGACTGCCGTTCGCCGGATCCGGCGACGAACCGGCGGATCGATCTACGCAGACTGCGCATCAGGTGAAAACCTGCTGTCCGCACTCTCTGCAAAAACGTGCCCGCAGATCATGCTTTGCGCCGCTGGCGCCGCACGGCGCGCGAGGAAAGTTGCAAATCATTTAATTTCCAACCCCAATGATTGCCATTTTTGCACTAACATTCCCGTGGCCTAACGGCTTGAAATCAATTCCTTCCTGCATGCGACGGGAACCAAGGGGAGATTCTGGATGACGACGAAGATTGACTTTGAATTCATCAGTGAACTCGAAGGTGGCCGCAGGACGAGAGGTTATGTGCCAGCGCCAAGTGTGAGCAAGAGCGGAGTAACGATCGCGACAGGATTCGATCTTGGACAGCGCAATGAATTCGACCTGAGATCGTTGCGGATCGGCCTGCTTCTTTCTGCCAAGCTCAAGCCGCACCTGGGCCTCAAAGGCGCAGATGCTCAAGCGGCATTGAAAGAGAAGCCGTTGGTGATTTCATGGCACGAGGCCGAAGAAATAGACAAGGCCGTGAAGGCAGCGCATGTTCTTGAACTGCAGCTGAAGTACAACTCGGCTCCGGAAATCGGCAAAAAATTCGGCGAATTGCCACCCCAAGCGCAAACGGTCATCACCTCGATCTCATTCCAATATGGAGTTCGCCTGGACACGCGTACACCAAGGTTCTGGAAAGCGGTCACGTCACAGGACTGGCTGGAGGCCGCGAAGATACTGAAGGATTTCGGAGACGCATATCCTTCCCGGAGACGGAAAGAAGCAGCGTTGCTGGAGAAAATCAAATGAACTGGATAACAGCGATATGCATCGCAGCCCCGGCCATGCTCCTTGCTTGCGCAAGCAAGCTTCCCTCTGGCGCCGATGCGATTTTCAACCCGGATCTTGCTGCGGCCCATGCCGATCGTGAAGTGGCGCTTACCGAAGAACGAAGTCCTCTTTCTTTCGAAGGCGAACGGGAAGCCAATAATTGCAATTCCTATTTCGACCTGTCATCGAGGTACCGGATGGACGAAAGCACGCAGAACCACCTGATCAAGAGCGAATACCTGATTTGCGACGCATTACGATTTCTTTCAAGCCCGAAGGCAGCCAACAAGCAGCCCGACCCCGACCAAGGCACACAGCTTCTGTCGAAGCTTGACCTGCGTTCATTACCTTCCTCGCTGCGCCAGCGCACCAGCCGGAACAGCCACACTCTCGCCGCCCTCTTCCCGGACCTTGCAGTGGCCGGCGCAAACACTGCCAGCGTTGAAACAGACGAGTTTTCGTTCAGCCTCGAAGTTGTTGCATCCACGCGGATCAACGACAACGATGAAGCAGACTGGATCGTCTGGATGGCTGACGAAGCCAAGTCCGGAACCTACCGGGACTACCGCACATTCCTCATTCTCGACCCCCACTCGAGCACGAAACTGGAAGCAATTGCGTATCCCTGAGTTGCACGCGTCTGGTCACGAGGAAAAGACCACTTTGCACATGGGGAACGGATCACGTTTCTTGTTCCAAATTTCCGCTGAAAGAAAGCAGTACCTGTACAGGATAACAACCTCCCGTACATGGAAGAATGAAACAAGGCAGTTGAATGGAATTGCTGCGACCAAAATTAATTGATCACAGACCACGTTTTCATAAGAACTCGTTGACTGCCGGCCCCATCTCGAAAAGCAGTCAGTGACGTCAGCATTCTCTTCAATTCGAACAAATAGCAGACCTCCAGGGCAATAGCCGCGAATGGAACACATGACATTGTCAAGTGCTTTTTTCATGAATCCCGCATTTATGGGCGGTTCCCCTGCCTTTCCTTGATGTAATATTGGTTTTTCAAATTCTCGTACTGGAGGTCACGGAAATGCTTGGACTACGTAATACGTTGATGGCCGTTTTCCTGGCCGTGATGCATTTGTCAGGCAACGCGCAAACAGACGTTTCGCGAGCCGACCTTGCAGCGTCCATACCGATTGCGGATGTGCACATGCATCTTTATCGAGGCCTTCAGCCCACTGAGTTACAAACCATAATGGATCGAAACCGCGTCTACTGGGGGGGTGGCGTAGGTCCTGTCGGCCCCGGCTACGATCCACAGGACTTCAAGCAATTATTGGGAGAGCGTTATTTCCCGGCGGGCGCACAGGCCGAGCAATACGAAATCCATGACAAAGGCGGGGAAAATGCGCTCCAGGACAAGGACAGTCCCACCTTCAAAGCACTGGCTCTGAAACTGGAAGGCCAGTTTCAACGCAAAGAAATCTCCGGGATTGGAGAGCTGATCCTCAACAACCACCGTTCAAGTTTCATGCCCAGTTTTCGTCGTAAGGTTCCTATCGACGGTGAAGCCTTTCAGGTTCTTTACGAGCTGGCCAACAAGTACCAGGGTTATGTGCAAATTCACATGGACGATGAC
This sequence comes from Pseudomonadota bacterium, assembly GCA_023416415.1. Classification (GTDB taxonomy): domain Bacteria; phylum Pseudomonadota; class Gammaproteobacteria; order Burkholderiales; family Burkholderiaceae_D; genus Noviherbaspirillum. Next base: position 621 of record JAEZHR010000070.1, on the reverse strand, counting down.
AGGGATAGCATCCGGGAACTAAAATCGGTGGCGCAAAAATATCCCGATGTCCCCTTTATTCTGTCGCATTGCATGACCCGCTCTTCCGCAAAGCTTGCTCGGGAGGTGCTCGAGCAGCATCCCAATCTGTACTGTGAAACTTCGTACCGCTCAACCGCACGAAATGATTTCCCCGGCTTTCGCCCCTACGTCATTCACGACGCGGAGTCGGTTCGAGAAGAATGGCTCGAACTCATCGAAGCCATGCCTGATCGCTTCATGGTGGGGAGCGATATCTACACAAAAGATGTTTCTTACGACCGCGTCATTAGCGCTATTCGTACCGGATTGCTCGCAAACCTGAGTGAACAAGCGCTCCGGAAGCTGGCCCATGAAAATGCTGTCCGCATTTTTAAACTGCCTCCCGCTCCGTCAATGCCGGTTCAGTGATCGTGACCTGAGCAGGATTTGCTGGGTCATTACATTCACGGGAAAACCAAAATCGAACACCCTAAGTACGCAAATGTGGTTCTTCCTCATTTCTCTACCTGATGCGAATCAACGACGGTCCTGCGCCCCCCCGAGTCCTGCTCCGTTCCCCAAAATCAAACCCTTTCCAACACCCCCATCGCCTTCCTCACC
>JAEZHR010000413.1 GCA_023416415.1 Pseudomonadota bacterium | reverse complement strand
ACATGGCTCAGAATCTCCGGCAGCGATGCGATGATCACGCCGCACAGGATCACGCCCGGGATATGGCCGATTCCGCCCAGAACCACCATGGCCAGGACCGCGATCGATTCCATCAGGACGAACGATTCAGGCGAGACGAACTGCTGGAAGGATGCGAACATCGCACCGGCCACACCGCCGAAGGACGCCCCCATGGCAAAGGCCAGCAGCTTGACGTTGCGCGTATTGATGCCCATCGCCTTGGCCGCGATTTCATCCTCCCGGATCGCAACCCAGGCGCGTCCCAGGCGCGAGTCCTGCAAACGCACGCAGATGAAGATTGTCACAAGCGTCAGAAACAGGAAAAGGAAGTAGTAGGCGCTCACCGAAGGCAGGGCAAAGTTGCCGATGTAGACGGTCGAGCGCGAACCCGCTTCGCCTGCCAGGTTCACGCCGAACACGCGGATAGGATCAATCATGTTGATGCCCTGCGGTCCGTTCGTGATGTTCACGGGCCCGTTCAGGTTGTTCATGAAGATTCGGATGATCTCGCCAAAACCGAGCGTGACGATGGCGAGGTAATCGCCGCGCAGCTTCAAACAGGGCGCACCGAGCAGCGCTCCGAGCATCGCCGCAAACAGCGCGCTGAGCGGCACGATGACCCACACGGACAGGTGGATGCCGTTCTGCTGAACGTCCTCGCCCAGCAGCCAGACCAGAAACTCGCCGATAGCCGGATAGTTGAACAGGAAGGACTCGATCACGGCCGCCATCTGGGGCGATGCCAGCAGGCCTGCCATGTATGCGCCCAGCGCGTAGAAGGCAATGTAGCCGAGGTCGAGCAGTCCGGCGAAGCCAACCACGATGTTCAGGCCGAGCGCGAGCATGATATACAACAGTGCCAGGTCGGCAATGCGCACCCAGGAATTGCCGAATGGCGCGGCCACGAAGGGAAAGGCCAGCAGCACGATGGCAAGCACCGCGTATGCGGTGAAGGCCCTGCGCGGATGCTGCTTGACGTCGAACAGTGCGGACATGACTTACTCCTATTCGTTGCAGTCGTCCTGACGGCACGCCTCAGGCGCGGTCGGCCACGCGCTCGCCCATGATGCCCGAGGGGCGCAGCGTGAGCACGATGATGAGTACGATGAAGGCGAAGATATCCTGATAGTGACTGCCGAGGAATCCGCCGGTCAGGTCGCCGATGTAACCGGCGCCGAGGGACTCGATCAAGCCCAACAGAATGCCGCCGACCATGGCGCCATAGATGTTTCCGATGCCACCGAGCACGGCTGCCGAAAAGGCCTTCAGGCCGGGTATGAAGCCCATGGCGAACTGCGCTGTCGCATAGTTCGCCCCCCACATGACGCCCGCAACCGCAGCGAGCGCCGCGCCGACGGCAAAGGTCAGTACCACGACCTTGTTCGCATCCACGCCCATCAGACCCGCCACCCGCGGATTCTCGGCGGTGGCGCGCATGGCGCGACCCATCCTGGTGCGTTCGACCAACAGCACCAGAAGCGCCATCGAGATCACCGCCACGACCAGCAGCATTACCTGGGTCGGCGAGATCAGCGCACCGAAGACGGTGAATGGCTCAGCCGGCATCACGCGCGGGAACAGGATGGGACTGCGCCCCCAGATCATCATGGCGATGGTCTGCAGCAGAATGGATACGCCGATGGCCGTGATCAATGGTGCCAGGCGCGGCGCATTGCGCAGCCGGCGATAAGCGACGCGCTCGATGATCACGTTTACCAGCGCACAGACCGGAATCGCTCCGAGGATGGCGATGAGCAGCTTGACTACGCCCGGCAGCTCGGGGGCCACGCTCTGCACGTAGCCCAGAATCATGATCCCGACCATGGCGCCGATCATCAGCACGTCGCCGTGAGCGAAGTTGATCAAGTTGAGTACGCCGTACACCATCGTGTAGCCAAGTGCGACCAGGGCATACATGCTTCCCAGCACCAGGCCGTTGATGATCTGTTGGATGAAAATATCCATGTGTCCTCTTCTCAGGATTCGTTCGAATCGACAACCGCCGCGACGCGTACGCAAATGCAGGCGGCGAGAACCGGGCTCGAATACAAGCGCGGATACAAAAGCGGCACCCGTGCTAGGGGTGCCGTCTGCAGAAAACGATGATCATCCGGGAAACATTGCCGGAATTCGAGGGGAAATGCCAACGGGGTTGCGGTGCATGGCTCGTTTCTCCTGTTTGCTTATCGCAAAACTGTTCTAGTTCTAAAGCGTTGTCGCGCGGACAGCAAAACCGCGCGGGATTATACCCAAGATGCTCTCATGCAATTTTCGTGCGCACCGAGACAATGGTTTGAGAAAACGGGACAGTTGTGGCGTGAAGGCCCGCATTTCACGCCGGCCGGTCAAAAGCAACGGCCTGTGCGAGGCAATGCATCTGAAACGTGAACATCAGCGTTCAGCCCGGCGCGGCGCGGCGAGCCCCTTGGGCAACGGGAAGACGATGTTTTCTTCCACTCCGGGCAATGCACGCACGCTGCACGCCCCGAGCTCCTTCAGACGCGCGATAACAGCTTCGACCAGCACTTCCGGCGCCGAAGCCCCTGCCGTCACACCGATACGAATGCTGCCCTCGACCCATTCCGGATCAATGGCGACCGCATTATCGACCATGTAGGCGCGCGCGCCCTGTTTTTGTGCAACTTCGCGCAAGCGATTGGAATTGGAACTGTTGGGACTGCCAACCACGATCACGACCTCGACCTGCGGCGCCATGAACTTCACCGCAGCCTGACGGTTGGTGGTGGCATAGCAGATGTCACCTTTCTTAGGTTCGGCGATGCCAGGAAAACGCCGCTTGAGCGCAGCAATGACTTCCTGTGTATCGTCAACCGACAGCGTGGTCTGCGATACGTAAGCCAGCATGTCCGGATTGCGCACCTGCAGCCGCTCGACATCTTCGGGCGTCTCGACCAGGTACATGC
>JAEZHR010000384.1 GCA_023416415.1 Pseudomonadota bacterium | reverse complement strand
TTGGGAGCCGCTGAATTCGGCTCTGCGCTGCACGCCGTACTGGCCGCGTTGCGAGCGGCCTTTCTGGCTGCTTGACGCGCCGCTGCAACTGATGGTGCGCGAGAACCGGCCTTTCTACAATTCGCCGCTGCAGATGATCAGCCCGGCCGAGCGCATCGAATGCGGCTGGTGGGACGGGCAACTGGTGGTGCGCGACTATTTCATCGCGCAGAGCCAGGACATGGTCAATTACTGGGTCTACCGCGAGCGCGTCGGCGAAGACATCCGCTGGTTCCTGCACGGCCTGTTCGGGTGAGCCATGGCGGATTCTCCTGCACGCATCCTGCCGGCCTACGCCGAACTGCAGTGTGTATCGAACTTTACCTTCCTGCGCGGCGCGTCCCACCCGCATGAGCTGGTCGAGCGCGCCGCCGCACTCGGCTACGGCGCGCTGGCACTGACCGACGAGTGCTCGCTGGCCGGCATCGTGCGCGCGCACCAGGCGGCCAGGGAGTGCGGCCTGCAACTGATCGTCGGCAGCCAGTTCCGCCTGACGGGGATGGAGGAAGGGGAGAGCGATCCGCCGTCGCTGATCCTGCTGGCGACCAACCGCGACGGCTACGGCAATCTGTGCGAACTGATCACGCTGGCGCGCACGCGGGCACAGAAAGGCGCTTACCTTCTCGCGCCGGCCGACCTTGAACAGAAGCAAGGTGAATTCGCCCATCTGCGCGGCATGCCCGGCTGTCTGGCCATCCTCGCGCCGGCGCGCGGCGTCGATGCCGCCACGCTCAGCCGCCAGGCGCAGTGGCTGGGCGCGCTGTTTCCGGGACGCGCCTGGCTCGGCCTGAACCTGCTGCTGCGGGCCGACGAGGCGCGCCACAAGGCCGTGGTGGAACAGGTGGCCGAAGCATGCACGCTGCCGCTCGTGGCCATTGGCGACGTCTGCATGCATGTGCGTTCGCGCAAGCCGCTGCAGGACACGCTGACCGCGATCCGGCTGTGCAGGCCGCTGCACGAATGCGGTTTTTCCCTCGCGCCGAATGCGGAACAGCATCTGCGCTCTCGCCTGCGCTTGAGCAACATTCATTCACCGCAGGCACTGGCGGAGACGATACGCATCGCCGATCTGTGCACCTTCTCCCTGGACGAGCTGCGCTACGAATATCCGGACGAACTGGTGCCGGCCGGTGAAACGCCGGCCAGCTACCTGCGCCGGGAAACCTGGCTCGGCGCCCAGCGCCGCTTTCCGCAGGGCGTGCCCATCAACGTGCAGCAGCAGATCGAGCACGAGCTGGCCCTGATCGGGGAGATGCGTTACGAGCCGTACTTCCTGACCGTCTACGACATCGTGCGCTTCGCGCGCAGCAGACACATCCTCTGCCAAGGGCGCGGCTCGGCGGCCAATTCTGCGGTGTGCTATTGCCTGGGCATCACGGAAGTCGATCCGGCGCGCGGGAACATGCTGTTCGAGCGCTTCATCTCGCGCGAGCGCAACGAGCCGCCCGACATCGACGTCGATTTCGAGCACCAGCGGCGCGAAGAAGTCATCCAGTACATCTACGGAAAATACGGGCGCAGGCGCGCGGCGCTGACGGCTGTCGTCATCAGTTATCGTCCGCGCAGCGTGCTGCGCGACGTCGGCAAGGCGCTGGGCGTGGATTTGTCCATCGTCGACAGGCTCGCCAAGGCGCAACGCTGGTGGGACAGCAAGAGCGAACTGGCCGAGCGCTTCGCCGAATGCGGCCTCGATCCGGAATCGCCGGTGGCGCGCATGTGGGCCGATCTCGCGCTGCGCCTGATGAATTTCCCGCGTCACCTGTCGCAGCATCCGGGCGGTTTCGTGATCGCGCGCGACAAGCTCTCGCGCCTGGTGCCGGTCGAGAATGCCGCGATGAAGGATCGCAGTGTCGTGCAGTGGGACAAGGACGATCTCGATGCGCTGGGCCTGCTGAAGGTCGACGTGCTTGCGCTGGGCATGCTGTCCGCGATCCGGCGTGCGCTCGACCTGGTGTCGCAGCGGCGCGGCGAATGGTTCGAGCTGCAGGACATCCCCCCCGAAGATCCGGCCACCTACGCCATGATCAGCCGCGCCGACACGATAGGGGTGTTTCAGATCGAGAGCAGGGCGCAGATGACCATGCTGCCGCGCATGAAGCCGCGTACCTTCTACGACCTCGTGATCCAGGTCGCCATCGTGCGCCCCGGCCCGATCCAGGGCGGCATGGTCCACCCTTATTTGCGCAGACGTCAGGGTCTGGAGCCGGTCGTCTATCCCGGCCCGGAGGTGCGACAGGCGCTGGAGCGTACGCTCGGCGTGCCGATCTTTCAGGAGCAGGTGATGCAGATCGCCGTGCTTGCCGCCGGCTTCACGCCCGGCGAAGCCGACCAGCTGCGGCGCGCGATGGCGGCCTGGAAGCGCAAGGGCAACCTGCACATCTTCCAGGACAAGCTAACGAGCGGCCTGCTCAAGAAAGGTTACGACCAGGCCTTTGCCGATGCCATCTGCGAACAGGTCAAGGGCTTCGCCGACTACGGCTTCCCGGAAAGCCATGCCGCCAGTTTTGCCCTGCTGGCCTATGCCAGCAGCTGGCTCAAGTGTCACGAACCGGAAGCCTTTCTCGCCGCGCTGCTCAATTCCCAGCCCATGGGCTTCTATGCGCCGTCGCAACTGGTGCAGGATGCGCGCCGCCACGGCGTGGTCATGCTGCCGGTGGACGTGCAGGTCAGCGGCTGGGAAACGACGCTGGAGATGCTGGAAGGACGGGAGCAGCCGGCGGTGCGCCTGGGCCTGCACATGATTTCCGGATTGTCCTCGGACGCCGGCCAGCGCATTGAAGAAGCACGTGCGGTGCGGGTTTTCATGGACATGAACGACCTGGCGCTGCGCGCGAGTCTGAATCGGCTGGAACTGGAGAAGCTGGCCGCGGCCAATGCGCTCGAATCGCTGGCCGGCCATCGCCGCCAAGCCCTGTGGCAGGCGGTCGCCGCCGAACCGGGCAAAGATTTGCTGCGAGCGGCTGCCATCGAAGAACCTGAACTCGCACTGGCCCCGCCATCCGAAGCGGAAAACATCCTCGCCGACTTTCGCGCGCTGCAACTCACGCTGGGCCGTCATCCGTTGGCGCTGTTGCGCCCGCAACTGGCCAGGCGCCGTTTCCAGCCGGCCGAAGTGCTCAATACCTATGCGAACGGCCAGATCGCGCGTGGCTGCGGCATCGTCACCGTGCGCCAGCGCCCGGGCACGGCCAAGGGCGTCATCTTCGTCACGCTCGAAGACGAAACGGGATTGGTGAACGTGATCGTCTGGCCGGCGCTGGCGGAGAAGCAGCGGCGCGAGCTGCTGGGCGCTTCGCTCCTGGGCGTGTACGGAATCTGGCAGACCGAGCAGAACGTGCGCCACCTGGTCGCCAAGCGGCTCGTCGATCTGTCGCCGCTGCTGGGCGAGCTGGGGACGAAGAGCCGGGATTTTGCGTAGAGGAAGGCTGCTGCCGCGCGCCGGCGAGGGCCAGGCGCCTATCGCAGCAGTACCTGCCGGTCGACTGCACGCCGGACCGGCCAGATGCGGCGTTGCGCGTCATCCCCGTATATTCATTGCGGCGGTTCGACCTTGTGTCTTCCTTCCAGCCATCCTGACAAGGCATTCGCACCGGCATCCTTGCCGCAGAAGGTTCTAACTGCGCACGCGCACTCCCGGCAGGAACTCGATTCCCGTCCTGCGCACCAGCTCCTCGTACGGGATCGGCTTGCCCGCCTTTGCCGTATCGCTGTTCTCGATCCAGTGCGCCCAGGCACGCCCCGTGTTCGGGTCATAGACCAGCTTGTACAGATGGCTGGGCACCCAGACTTTTCCCGGCCCGATGGTCGATGGTTTTTCACCGAAAACAGGCCCGCTGATGACGTAGACATCACCCTTTGCGCGCATCACGTACTTGCGCGTCGCCTGTTCGATACCGGCCCAGGCCTTGCGGTTGTTCACCGACGACTGCGGCACCATGTTCGCCAGCGAAAAACTCTGCGCCATGGCAATCGCGGTCGGCATGTCGGCCGCCGGCGCCATGTGGCCGCGATCATAGCCGCTGCGCTTGTAGTCCTCCAGACGGGCACGCTCGGCGGAAGGCAGCCGCGCGTCGGTAAAGAAGCGGTCGGTGCGCTTCTCGTCCCTGGCATCGAGCAGAATCGCCCGATTCAGGCGTTGCGCGACGAACAGCGGCGTTTTCGAGCGGCCGGAATGCAGGATCGCAAACGCCTCATAGCACAAGGCGCGTGGCAGCAGGTGCGCCTCCTTGACGATACGAGGTGGGGTCCGTTCCGCAAAGAATTGCGGACATTCCCGAAAATCGAGCGGGTCGCGGTGGGTCGGGTTTGCTGGGGAAGGGAGGGGTAGAGCCAGGGCGAGCAGCAGCGCTGCTCCAATGATGCGGGTGTTCAAGATCAGTGCTTCAGTAACGTATTGCTTAACCGCAAGTACGTTACTACGTAACCAACTATTACGTCCAGCTTCTCACTGTTGGTTACGTGCAGTTACCGGGTGCGAATGGCTTGAAAAGGCGCGGACAGCCGGAGCGGCTGCTCCGGCCCGTCATCATGCAGAATGCCCACAATGACTGTGGGTAGAGCGGTGGATAAGTGGAGAGGATGCAAGTTAAGTCTTTGAAACAACGCGACATTTTCTTGCTGATTAAAATCAAGGCACCTTCCGGGAAGACACTGCGCTAAACGGCGACCAGCTCCCCGCGCATCTCCAGCGCCTCTGCGATCTTCGCTTCGTTCAGTTCCGGCGCGCACAGCTCGATGAAGCGATACGCATACCCGCGCAAATAGTGCCCGCGCCGGATGGCGATGCGGGCGACGTTTTCCGGGAACAGGTGGCTGCTTTCAAGCAGGCGCAGCCCCGTGTCGCGCGCAGGGTCGACGGCCATGGAGGCGACGATGCCTACTCCCAGGCCAAGATCGACATAGGTCTTGATCACGTCCGCGTCGAGCGCGGAGAGCACGATGTCCGGCACCACGTGCGCGGCGGCAAAGGCAGCGTCGATGTGGGTGCGCCCGGAGAAGCCTTCGTGGTAGGTGATGACCGGATGCTCGGCAACCGCCTCCAGTGTCAGTGGCCGAACGTTCTCCAGCGGATGGCCGGCCGGCACGACCACCGAATGCTGCCAGTGGTAGTAAGGGAAGGAGACAAAGGAGGGATGGGTGGCCAGCGCCTCGGTCGCCACGCCGATGTCGGCTTCGCCGTCCAGCAGAAGCTTGACGATTTCGCCCGGGCTGCCTTGCAGCAGTTTCAGATGCACCTTGGGATAGGCGGCACGAAAGTCGGCGATCACCTTGGGCAGCGCATAGCGGGCCTGCGTGTGCGTGGTGGCAATGGTGAGCTGGCCGACGTCGCGCTGGCTGTACTGCTCGCCCAGCCGCTTGATGTTGCCGGCCTCCAGCAGCATGCGATCGACCATCACGACCAGTTCCTTGCCCGGCTCGGTCAGCCCGAGCAGACGCTTTCCCTTGCGGGTGAACAGCTCGACACCCAGCTCGTCTTCGAGATCCTTGATGTGGCGCGAGACGCCCGATTGCGAAGTGAACAGGGCGTTGGCTACTTCCGTCAGGTTGAATCCGCGCCGTACGGTTTCGCGAATGATGCGCAGCTGCTGGAAGTTCATCGCAGGCCTCCGGCTTGCAGGTTTCGTGCGGCCGGCTCGCGATCGAAGAGCCGCAGCCGCGATGGCACCAGCCGTACATGCTGTCCTTCCTCGAGGCCGAGCGCCGCGCTGCGCTCGCGCGACAGCTCCACTTCGAAATGCTGGCCGGAAGCGCCGTTCAGGCCGCTCAGCTCGACGCGCGTCACCATGCCGAAGGTCAGCAGGCGCTCCACGCGTGCGGCAATGCCTGCGCCGGCGGAAGCATCAATTACGATGTCCAGCTCATGCGGACGGGCAAAAGCGATGACCTCGGTGCCGTGGCCGAGTTCCTGGGCTTCATGGGCCTCATTGGGCAGCACGTCGTCGCCGACGCGCACGGTCTTGCCGTCGACGCGGCCATGAAAGAAATTGACGCTGCCGAGGAAGCCGTAGACGAAAGGCGTGGCCGGATGCCGATAGACGTCTTCGGGCGTGCCGATCTGCTCGACATGGCCCTGGTTCATCAGCACGACCCGGTCGGCCACTTCGAGCGCCTCCTCCTGATCGTGCGTGACGAAGATCGAGGTGATGTGCAGCTCATCGTGCAGGTGGCGCAGCCAGCGGCGCAGTTCCTTGCGCACCTTGGCATCGAGCGCACCGAAGGGTTCGTCCAGCAGCAGCACGCGCGGTTCGACGGCGAGCGCGCGGGCCAGCGCAATGCGCTGGCGCTGGCCGCCCGAAAGCTGGGACGGGAAGCGGTCGGCCAGCCAGTCGAGCTGAACCAGCTTGAGCAGCTCATGCACCTTGGCCGCAATCTGCTTTTCGCTGGGGCGCTGCTTGCGCGGCTTCATGCGCATGCCGAAGGCGACGTTGTCGAACACGGTCATATGGCGAAACAGCGCATAGTGCTGGAACACGAAGCCGACCTGACGCTCGCGCACATGGGTACCGGAGGCGTCCTCGCCGTCAAGCAGCACCTGCCCGGAATCGGCCTGTTCCAGCCCCGCGATGATGCGCAGCAAAGTGGTCTTGCCGCAGCCGCTGGGCCCCAGCAGGGCGACCAGCTCGCCGGTTGGGAAATCCAGCGAGACGTCATCGAGCGCGACGAAGCTGCCAAAGCGTTTTTGTATGTTGTTGACGCGAATGCTCATGATGTTTTTTCCGTTTTTTGGTGCTGTGCTCCGCGATACTCGATCCAGGTCTTGGCTCCCAGTGTGACAAGCGCAAGCAGGGCGAGCAGCGAGGCCACCGCGAAGGCGGCCGAAAACTGGTATTCGTTGTAGAGAATCTCGACATGCAGCGGCAGAGTGTTGGTCTCGCCGCGGATGTGGCCGGATACGACGCTGACCGCGCCGAACTCGCCCATTGCGCGCGCATTGGTCAGGATGACGCCGTACAGCAGACTCCATTTGATGCTCGGCAGTGTCACGTGCCAGAAAGTCTGCCAGCCGTTCGCGCCCAGCACGACGGAGGCTTCTTCTTCCTCGCGTCCCTGGGCCTGCATCAGCGGAATCAGTTCACGCGCCACGAACGGAACAGTGACGAAGACCGTCGCCAGCACGATGCCCGGCACCGCGAAGATGATCTTGATGTCATGCTCCGACAGCCATGGGCCGAACCAGCCCTGGGCACCGAACAGCAGCACGAACACCAGGCCCGCGACCACCGGCGACACAGAGAAGGGCAAATCAATCAACGTGACGAGAATGTGCTTGCCGGGAAATTCGAACTTGGCGATGGCCCATGCCGCCGCAATGCCGAAGACCAGGTTCAGCGGAACGGAGATGGCGGCCGCCAACAGCGTGAGCCGGATGGCTGCCAGGGCTTCCGGATCGGTTAGAGCCGCGAGATAGGTGTCCCATCCTTTGCGCAAGGCTTCCACGAACACCGCCAGCAGCGGCATCAGCAGGAAGACGGCAAAGAAGGTGAGGGCGAGCCCGACGATGGTCCACTTGACGAGCGCGCTCTCGCGTGTGGCCTGGCGCGACTCGTAGCGCAGAGCCTTGTCGGCGCTCCAGTGCAGGGTGGTTGCGCCAGCCATCAGCGATCCCTCCCGGTACGCTTTGCCGTCCATGCCTGCAGTCCGTTGATGACCAGCAGCAGCAGGAAGGAAATCACCAGCATGACGGCGGCAATCGCGGTCGCTCCGGCGTAGTCGTACTGCTCAAGACGGGTAATGATCATCAACGGCGTGATTTCCGAGATCATCGGCAGATTTCCGGCGATGAAGATGACCGAGCCGTACTCGCCGACAGCACGGGCGAAGGCCAGCGCAAAACCGGTCAGCAGCGCCGGCAGCAGGATGGGGAGGATCACGTGCCTGAAAGTCTGCCAGCGCTGCGCGCCCAGACTGGCGGCAGCTTCCTCGAGTTCCGTGTCGAGATCTTCCAGCACCGGCTGCACGGTGCGGACGATGAAGGGCAGTCCGATGAAGATCAGGGCGATCAGAATGCCCAGCGGCGTGAACGCGACCTTGATTCCCAACGGCTCCAGGTACTGCCCGATCCAGCCGTTGCCGGCGTACAGCGCGGTCAGGGCAATGCCCGCCACCGCAGTCGGCAGCGCGAAGGGCAGGTCAATCAGTGCGTCGACCAGGCGCTTGCCGGGGAAAGAATAGCGCACCAGCGCCCAGGCCAGCATCAGGCCGAACACCGCATTGATCGTTGCGGCCGCCAGCGACAGGCCGAACGACAGCTTGTAGGTCGCCACCACACGGGGTGTGGTCACGATGGCCCAGAACTGGTCGAAACTCAGCGTGGTGGACTTGATGAATACCGAGGCCAGCGGGATGAGCACGATCAGCGAGAGATACGTCAGCGCGAAGCCGAGCGTCAGCCGGAATCCGGGCAGCACGCGCGCCGTTTTCCCTGGTGCGCCCTTGACTGCGCCTGTGCCGGACGCGGAAAGGGCCGGGTTGAATGACACGATCTTCCTCCTGGTTCATGAATACCGGGAAGTCTATGTCCGCGTCCCTTGTGCGCGGAAATAATAAAAAATGGGCTGGTTATTACAAAAACTGCTAAGCAAGAAGCAAAGGGGTGGTGGAAGGGCGCAAGCAGGGAGATGTCTGAGCGGCAAGAAATGCTTATCCGGTTTTGCGACAAGACCCGCCAGCCCCGCCAAAGAATCTGATAAGCATTGCGCGCCGGGGCGAGATTGCATAGCACATATTCTTGGTTCCGGCCGCACGATCCTTTTCATACAGTGGCTGCCAGCGACGACGCCCCGGTCCTCGATCCGGTCCTCGGTCTGGCGTCGTCCGCATTACATGGAGAATGCGATGTCCATCCTTTTTGTTGCCGGCAGCCCGTCCCCGCGTTCGCGCACCGAAAGCCTGCTCGACCAGCTCGGCGGCCTGCTCGAGCGGCGCGGGCAGGCGGTCAGCCGGCTGTCGCTCGCGGGGTTGCCCGCACAGCCGCTACTGAATGCCGATGCCAATGACGCGGCGCTGGCTGCCGCGCTGACCGAGGTCGAGACCGCCCGGACCATCGTCTTCGGCACGCCGATCTACAAGGCTTCGTTCAGCGGCCTGCTCAAGACGTTCCTCGACCTGCTGCCGCAGAGCGGCCTTGTCGGCAAGACCGTGCTGCCGATTGCAACCGGCGGCAGCAATGCGCACTTCCTGGCGCTCGACTACGGCTTGCGGCCGGTTTTGCAAAGCCTGAGCCCGCGCGTGGTGTTGCCTTCGATCTACGCCAATGAAAAGCAGATCGTTCGTCATGACTCGGGACATGTCGAGCTCGATGAAACCCTGCTCGAACGCCTGAACCTGGCCGTCGAACAGATCGCCGAACACGCTTCGGCACGCCTGTCTCCCCGCCATTTCACCTCCGCCACGGGCATGTGCATCGACCGGGACAGGTCGCCTGCCGCCGTGCGCGCGGCCTGAGTCCTCCAGTCTTTCTATTCCCCCTGCAAGTTTCGGTATGCACCGTCGGTGCAGGGGGAGGACTTGCCCATGCATTCTTACAAGGAAAACATCATGAACAAAACACGTCGCCGGTCCCTGCGCAGCGCGCTGGCGCTGGCAGTCATCATCGCCCTGAGTGCCATCGTACCCTTGAGCAGCGTCGCCCACGCCGCCACCGAGCTGCGCATCGGCTGGCAGAAAGGTGGCGGGCTCGCCGTCATCAAGGCGCGGGGGGAGTTCGAAAAGGCACTGCAGCAACAACAGATCAACGTTAAGTGGCTGGAATTCGCGGCCGGACCGCAGATGCTGGAGGCGCTCAACATCGGCAGCATCGACCTCGGTCTGGTTGGGGAAACGCCGCCCATCTTCGCTCAGGCAGCCGGCGCCAACCTGCTCTATGTCGGCCATGAACCGCCGGCCGTACGTGCCGAAGCGCTGCTGGTACCGAAGAACTCGCCGATCAGGTCGGTGGCCGAGCTCAAGGGCAAGCGGGTCGTGCTGAACAAGGGCTCGAACGTGCATTACCTGCTGGTGCGCCTGCTGGAACAGGCCGGGCTGTCCTACTCGGACGTCAACGTCGCCTACCTGCCGCCGGCCGACGCGCGTGCCGCGTTCGAGAAGGGCGCAGTCGATGCCTGGGCCATCTGGGAGCCCTATGCCACGGCTGCCGAAGTCCAGGCCGGAGCTCGCCGGCTGGCCGATGCCAGTGGTGTGGCCGACAACCACATCTTCTACATCGCCTCGCGCCCGTTCGCGGAGAAGCACCCCGAGGCCCTGCGCATTGCGCTTGATGAAATCAACCGCAACAGCAAATGGATCGAGCAGAACCTGGGGCATGCAGCAGAGGTGATCGCACCGCAGATCGGCCTGCCGCGCGAGGTGGCCGAACGCGCCTTCAGCAACTATTCATTCGGCGTATCGCCCCTTGGCCATGACGTGGTGCGCAAGCAGCAAACTATCGCGGACGTCTTCTTCGAGCTCAAGCTGATTCCGAAGAAGCTTGACGTCTCCAGCGCGGTCTGGCGGCCTGCAAAGTAAGGAGGCATCATGCAACGACGTCAATTCCTGCATGCCATCGCCCTGACCGGCGCGGCATTCAGCTCGGCCGTTCACGCTGCCGCCCCGGTGCTGCGCGTGGGCTATCAGAAATCCTCCACCGGCCTGATTCTTGCCAAGGAATCCGGTGGACTGGAGCGTGCCGTGGGCGAGCGCGGTTTCGGAATCGCATGGCACGAATTCGCCGCCGGCCCGCCCTTGCTCGAGGCGCTCAATGTCGGCAGCGTCGATCTCGCGATGACCGGCGACACCCCGCCGATCTTTGCCCAGGCCGCCGGCGCGAAGCTGGTCTATGCCGGCCATGAACCGGCCAAGCCCGACAGCTCGGCCATCCTGGTACTGAAGGATTCTCCGCTGCACAAACTCGCCGATCTGAAGGGAAAGCGGGTGGCCTTCCACAAGGGATCGAGCGCACACAACCTGGTGCTGCGTGCACTCGCCAGGGCTGGACTGACTCCCGC
>JAEZHR010000132.1 GCA_023416415.1 Pseudomonadota bacterium | reverse complement strand
TTCGCCAACAGGTCCAGCCTGCGTTCGACGAATTCGCGCGCCACGCGGGCTGCGGCATCGAGATGCGCCCAGCCCTTCTCGACCTGGGAAAATGCGATGGCCGGAATGCCGAACAGATAGCCCTCGGTGGCCGCTGCGACGGTCCCGGAATACAGCGTGTCATCGCCCATGTTCTGGCCCTGGTTGATGCCGGAAACCACCAGATCGGGGCGCTCGCCAAGTACGCCGGTCAAGGCGACGTGCACGCAATCGGATGGCGTCCCATTGACGAAGTAAAAACCATTGTCAGCGCGGTAGACCGACAATGGGCGGTCGAGCGTCAACGAGTTGGAACTGCCCGAGCGATTGCTGTCCGGCGCAACGACGATGAGGTCGGCGAGCGATTGAAGCGCTTCGGCAAGCGCCTTCAGGCCTGGCGCAAGATAACCGTCATCATTACTTACAAGGATTTTCATGCCGCGATTTTACCCGAGGCCAATTCCGAATTGCCGATGCGCCCACCCCACGAGTGCGAAGCAAGTTCCGGGTTAAAATGGAACGGTCGTACTTTTCCAACAAGACATCCACAGAGGAGACAGAACATGAAAGCAATACGATGCAAGGCTTGGGGGCCGCCGGATACGCTGGTAGTCGAAGAACTGCCCGACCTCCTGGCAGGCCCTGGCCAGGTAGCCATCGACGTAATGGCCGCCGGTGTCAACTTCCCGGATGTCCTGATCATCCAGAACAAGTACCAGGCCAAGCCGGATCTGCCGTTTACCCCTGGCAGCGAGCTGGCCGGAGTGGTGCGCGCAGTCGGCGAAGGCGTCAGCCATTTCAAGGCGGGCGACAAGGTGCTCGCTTTCGTCAGCCAAGGCGCATTCGCGCAGCAGATCGTCGCGCCGGCCGCAGCGGTGATGCCAATGCCACCGGGCCTGGATTTCGACATTGCCGCCGCCATCACCCTGACCTATGGCACCTCGCATCATGCCGTGGTCGACCGCGCTCAATTGAAGGCGGGTGAAACCATGCTTGTTCTGGGTGCCGCCGGCGGTGTCGGCTTGGCCGCGATCGAGATCGGCAAGGCGCTCGGCGCGCGCGTGATCGCAGCCGCTTCGAGCGACGAGAAGCTGGCAGTCTGCCGCGAACATGGAGCCGATGCGACGATCAATTACGCCAGTGCCGACCTGCGTGAAGCCATCAAGGCGGCAACGGATGGCAAGGGTCCCGACGTGATCTACGATCCGGTCGGCGGAATCTACACGGAACCGGCGTTTCGTTCGATTGCCTGGCGGGGGCGCTACCTGGTCATCGGATTCGCCAACGGCGAGATCCCTAAGCTCCCGCTGAATCTGCCCCTGCTCAAGGGCGCATCCATCGTCGGCGTGTTCTGGGGAGAATTCGCCCGTCGCGAGCCCAAGGCGAATCAGGCGGCGATGCGCGAGCTGATGAACTGGATGGCGGAAGGGAAAATCCGGCCGCACATCTCGGGACGCTACCCGCTGGCCGAGACGGCGCGCGCTCTCAACGACATGGCTGCCCGCAAGGTCACCGGCAAGGTCGTGATCCAGCCGCAGAAATGAGCCTCGCGAGGTGATGCCGCCGCATCACCTCGAATTTGGTTCAGGCCTGACCTTCGGCCAGAATCTGATGCACGCAGGCCGCCAGAATCAGGCGCGCGTGTTTCGGGACCTCGACAAACTCGAAGCCGTGCCGAAAACCGTTGCCCTGCTCGTCAGGCCACACCGAACGCAGATCGGCGCGCAGACTCAGATATTCGTCCTGGCCAGCGGCATTGAGCTTGAACTTTATTTCAACCTTGTCTCCCTTCTTGCCGAGCGCGCATCGGGCCAGTGCCGACGCGCCGCCGAGTGACAGATCGGTCAGGGTGGCCGCAACAGGCGCGGGCGCGGAGCTGATGGTGATCGCGGCGACGATCTTGACTTCGGCACGGGCCGCGCGGCGCACGGCAGTACAGCGGACCTCCTTCGGATAGGACAGGTGCAGGTAGGGATGCGGGCTGTGCATCAGTTTCACCGCGGAAGTGGCGAATGCATATGCCATGCGCCCCGCAAAGGCCCGCGCAACGAAGGACTGGCCCTCGCGCATGAGAACCACCTTGCCATCGGCAGCCGGCGCGCTGACAAGCACGGTCTTGCCCTTGGCGTATCCGATCAGGCGCACCGTGTGCCGAATCGAGGGGCTGTCGGCCTGCTGCAAGGACAGCGTTTCACCGATGGCCCAGCGCACCGCGTCCATGGCTACCACCAGCTCCTTGTCGCCGTCAGATGCCGCTTGCTCTTCGGACGGTTCTGCCTCGGAAGGACGGCGCGGATTCATCAAGGGCGCCGGAATCCGGGACGGCTGCCGGGCCAGTTGATCCCACCTCGGGTCATGCATGAAACCGTTCTCGACGAGATCCACGCGCTGCCGCCTGCTCTCGATCCGATTGCCCGCTGCCAGCAGCAGCTTGCCGTGCCAATCGTAAATCGCGTAAGGTGCAGGCTTGCCGGCTTCCAGGTCGGCGGGACGCACGGGAATCAGCGAGATGAAGGGCTCTGCCATGGCTTTGTGTCGTTGCTAGGGACTTCCATCATAGCGAACCCCGTACATCTCACCTCCTGTTCGGGGCTTCCAGGAAGGCACGCACTACTTCGGGATCACGCGTGCGCTTGAAAGGGGGCAGACTCTGCCAGATCCGGCGACCGTAGGGTTTGGAGATCAGGCGCGGGTCACAGATCATCAGCACGCCGCGATCCGTCTCGTCACGAATCAGCCGTCCGGCGCCCTGCTTGAGGTTGATGATTGCAGCCGGCAGTTGATGATGGACGAAGCCGTTGAGGCCCCGCTTCTCCAGCGCGTCGATGCGCGCCGCGAGCACCGGATCGTCGGGAGGCGAGAACGGCAGCTTGTCGATGACAACCAGCGACAGTGCCTCACCGCGTACGTCCACGCCCTCCCAGAAGCTCTGACTGCCGATCAGCACGGCATTGCCTGCGGCACGGAAGCGGTCCAGCAGCTCGGTGCGGCCAGCCTCGCCCTGCACCATCAGGGGAAAGGGCCAGCCGCGCCGCTCGAATTCGCTGCGAAGGCGCTCTGCCGCCCGGTTCACTGCACGCAGCGTGGTGCACAGCAGAAAGGCGCGCCCGCCCGAAGCTTCGATCAGCGGCAGCGTCGCGTCGAGCACGGCATCGGTGTAGTCGGGCGAATTCGGATTCGGCAAGTTCGGCGGCACGTACAGCAGGCCTTGCTGTTGGTAGTCAAAGGGACTTGGCCAGGAATGCGCATGCTCGTCCCACAAGCCCATCTGCGCGGTGTAATGACTGAAGTCGTTCTTCACCGCCAGGGTGGCTGAAGTGAAGATCCATGCGCGTGGTGTGCCTTCACGCTGCTTGCTGAAGATCGGCGCAATCGACAGCGGTGTCTGATGCAACTGCAGCGCGCTGCTGAAGCCTTCGACCCACAGGACACGGCCGCGCGCGGCATCCTCGTCCGGGTTGATCTCGCGTGCGGCATTCCAGGCCTCCAGCCGCTTGCATAGTTCGAGCGCACGCACACGACACTGCTCAATGGTCTCGGCACGCTCGGCCTGACGCTCCAGCACCTCTGTCATCGCGGCCAGCTCATCCTGCAGCTTTTCAAGCGCAGGGAAAAATGGACTGGATGGGGCAATCTGCGCGACAGATAGCCGCACCAGATCCTGCGGGAAGGACAGGCGCAGGTCGCGTGCGGCCTTTTCGACCGGCACCACGACCTGCCCCCAGTCGGCGCCATCGCGCGCGTGCGCACGCCCTTCTGCCAGGACGTCGCGGCACAGTTCCAGCACCTGCGTCGTCGATATCGTTTCGCCAAAGAACAGCGTAGCCGTCTCCGGCAACTGATGCGCCTCATCGAAGATCACGGTATTGGCCGAAGGCAGCAGCTCGGCCACCCCCGTGTCCTTCAGGGCCACGTCTGCAAAGAACAGGTGGTGATTGACGACCACCACATCGGCCTGCTGCGCCTCCTTGCGCGCCTTCATGACGAAGCAGTCCTGGTAGTACTGGCACTCGGAACCCATGCAATTGTCACGAGTGGATGTCACCAGATTCCATATGCCGGCGTTCTCCGGCACGCGCGAAAGTTCCGCCTTGTCTCCGCTCGACGTGGTCTTGATGAAGCGGGCGATCTCCCGCAGGTAGCCGACGTCTTCGCGCGCAGTCAGGCGCCCGTTCTGAAGCGTGCGTTCCAGATGATAGTGACAAACGTAGTTGGCGCGTCCCTTGAGCAGCGCGACCGACACCGGCGCGTGCAGGGCGCGCCGCACGGTCGGAATGTCGCGCAGATAGAGCTGATCCTGCAGCGTCTTGGTGCCGGTCGAAAGGATGACCTTGCCGCCCCAAAGCAGTGCCGGCGCCAGGTAGGCAAAGGTCTTTCCGGTCCCGGTCCCCGCCTCTGCCACGAGCACGGACTGACGTGCGATCGCATCGGCGATTGCCTTGGCCATTTCCGTCTGGGAGCGGCGCGGGCGAAAGCCAGGCACTGCCTCGCTCAAGGGGCCGTCGACCGCGAATAGCCGCTCGACGTCCGCATCGTGCATACCGGCGGCTGCGGTGGCATCCTCGGGTTGGACAGAGACTGGCCGCTCTGGATCGGTCGCCGAAAGAGGCAATGGTGCAGGTGTCTTGGCCATCAGGCCGGGACGTCGGGGACGAGTTGCATGTGCAACAAGGTGATG
>JAEZHR010000351.1 GCA_023416415.1 Pseudomonadota bacterium | reverse complement strand
CTCCGGTCCCTGTTGCAGCCGCCAAGCCGGCACTGCAGCAAGTTGCCGCTCCGGTGAAGACCGATCTCGGCAATCGCCCGGAAGAACGCGTGCCGATGAGCCGCCTGCGCGCCCGCGTCGCCGAACGCCTGCTGCAGTCGCAATCGACCAACGCCATCCTCACCACCTTCAACGAAGTGAACATGAAGCCGGTGATGGACCTGCGTGCGAAGTACAAGGACAAGTTCGAGAAGGAACACGGTGTCAAGCTCGGCTTCATGTCCTTCTTCGTCAAGGCCGCGGTCGCAGCGCTGAAGAAGTATCCGATCCTGAACGCATCGGTTGACGGCAACGACATCGTCTACCACGGCTACTTCGACATCGGCATTGCGGTCGGTTCGCCGCGCGGCCTGGTCGTGCCGATCCTGCGCGACGCCGACCAGCTGTCGATCGCGGACATCGAACGGAAGATCGCCGAGTTCGGCATCAAGGCCAAGGACGGCAAGCTGACGCTGGAAGAACTGACCGGTGGTACGTTCTCGATCTCCAACGGCGGCGTGTTCGGTTCGATGCTTTCGACCCCGATCATCAACCCGCCGCAATCGGCGATCCTGGGCGTGCATGCAACCAAGGACCGTGCGGTAGTGGAGAACGGCCAGGTCGTGATTCGTCCGATGAACTACCTCGCCATGTCCTACGATCACCGAATCATTGATGGCCGCGAAGCTGTGCTCGGACTGGTTGCGATGAAAGAAGCGCTGGAAGACCCGGCGCGCCTGCTGCTGGATCTGTAATCCGCACCTGTCGCCCCGGAACCGGGGCCCAGTGAGGTTTGTCACGCATCCCAAACACTGGGTCCCGGCCTTGCCGGGACGATCCCTTCCTTCTGATGCGTCCTTTCGTGACGAGTGAACAATGTCCAAGAATTTTGATGTCGTAGTCATCGGCGGTGGTCCCGGTGGCTACATTGCGGCCATTCGCGCCGCACAGCTGGGTTTTTCCACCGCCTGCATCGACGAGTGGAAGAACGCAAAGAACGGCCCGGCCCCGGGCGGTACTTGCACCAACGTCGGTTGCATCCCCTCCAAGGCCTTGCTGCAGTCGTCCGAGCATTACGAACATGCCGGTCATGCCTTCGCCGAGCACGGCATTGAAGTCAAGGGCCTGGGCCTGAACCTCGGCCAGATGCTGTCGCGCAAGGATGCCATCGTCAAACAGAACAACGACGGCATTCTCTATCTCTTCAAGAAGAACAAGGTCTCGTTCTTCCATGGCCGCGGTTCGTTCGTCAAGGCGACCGACGGTGGTTACGAGATCAAGGTTTCAGGCGCGTCCGAGGAAACACTGGTTGGCAAGCATGTGATCGTGGCGACCGGTTCCAATCCGCGTGCGTTGCCGAGCGCACCGTTCGACGAAAAGCTGATTCTCTCGAATACCGGTGCACTGGCGATTGATGCCGTGCCCAAGAAGCTGGGTGTCATTGGTGCCGGCGTCATTGGACTCGAAATGGGCAGCGTCTGGCGCCGTCTTGGTGCAGACGTCACCGTACTTGAAGCGCTGCCGACATTCCTCGGTGCCGTTGACGAGCAGATCGCCAAGGAAGCGCACAAGTTGTTTGTCAAGCAGGGCCTGAAGATCAGCCTGGGCGTCAAGATCGGTGCGATTACCGCCGGCAAGAAAGACGTGACGGTCGAATACACCGACGACAAGGGTAATGCCCAGAAGGCGAGCTTCGACAAGCTGATCGTATCGATCGGCCGTGTGCCGAACATCGTCGGCCTGAATCCGGAAGCAGTCGGCCTGAAGCTAGACGAGCGCGGCTTTGTCGCCGTTGACGGCGATTGCAAGACCAATCTGCCGAATGTGTGGGCGGTGGGTGACGTCGTGCGCGGCCCGATGCTGGCGCACAAGGCAGAGGAAGAGGGTGTTGCCGTTGCCGAGCGTATTGCGGGCCAGCACGGGCATGTGAACTTCAACACCATTCCCTGGGTCATATACACGTCACCGGAAATTGCCTGGGTAGGCAAAACCGAGCAGCAACTGAAGGCGGAAGGTGTGGCCTACAAGTCCGGCACCTTCCCCTTCATGGCTAACGGCCGTGCACGCGCACTGGGAGATACCTCCGGCATGGTGAAATTTCTGGCTGACGCCAAGAGCGATGAAATCCTGGGCGTTCACATCGTCGGTCCGATGGCATCGGAGCTGATCGCCGAGGCGGTGGTCGCGATGGAATTCCGTGCATCGTCCGAAGACATCGCACGCATCTGCCATGCCCACCCGTCCTTGTCAGAATCGACCAAGGAGGCGGCGCTGGCCGTCGACAAGCGCTCTCTCAATTTCTAGGAGCCCTCACATGCGCTACCCGGTCCTGTTGTTGTCCCTGGCCTTGTCAGCCTGCGCGACGACAGGGCCGCAAGAGCGCGGCATCCTGGTCGAAACAGCAGTCAACGGGCAGCCCTTGGACGGCACCCGGTGCACCGTCAGTACCGCAGCAGGAAGCTGGAATGTCGTTACGCCAGCGCGCCTTGATGTCGGCGCGCCGAGCGGCGACCTGCGAGTGGTATGCGATCGTCCCGGTTTTCGCACGGCCGAAACGATTTACCGGGCGTATGCTGTTGGCGGTGGTCCGAACATCGGTTTCGGCCTGGCGGGCGGGTCGGGTGGCCTGGGCACCAGTATCGGGATGAGCTTTCCGTTCAGCCAAGGTGGTGCACAATATCCGGCACGCATTCGCGTGGACATGTTTCCGCAATAGGCTGGCTGCGGACGATGCAAGGGCGGACAAGTTCCGCCCGTTTTTGTGCCGGTAGCGGCCGGCGAGAATAACGATATGAACGTCAGGGAGTTTTACGAACACGCCCTTGCCGCGCGTGGCTACCAGTCCGATGCCGCCCAGTTGCGTGCGGTCGAACGCTTGCAGCAGGCCTTCGATGATTGGGTGGACTTCAAGGCGCACCGTTCCAGTCCGTTCAAGCGACTGTTCCGGCGCCCCGCCGTACCCCGCGGTCTCTACATGTGGGGTGGCGTCGGCCGGGGAAAGTCCTTCCTCATGGACAGCTTCTATTCGGTCGTACCGGTCCGCCGCAAGACCCGCCTGCACTTCCATGAGTTCATGCGCGACGTTCACCGCCAACTCGACGAACTTAAGGGCGTCGCCGACCCCTTGGACGAAGTCGCGCGCCGCATCGCGCGCAAGTCGAGGCTGATCTGTTTTGACGAATTTCACGTCTCCGACATCGCCGATGCGATGATTCTCTACAACCTGCTGAAGGCTTTGTTCGACAACGGCGTGTCCTTTGTGATGACGTCGAACTACGTACCTGACGCACTCTATCCGGATGGCCTGCACCGCGACCGCATCCTGCCTGCCATCGCGCTGATCAAGGAGTGCATGGATGTGCTGAACGTAGATGCCGGCAACGACTATCGCAAGCGCACGCTGGAGCAGGTCGAGGCCTATCACTCGCCGCTTGGGGCGGCAGCCGACCGGGCCTTGCGACATGCCTTTGCAGACCTCGCCGACACCAGCGAGGAGGATCCACGCGTACACATCGAAGCGCGCGAGATTCGTGCATTGCGGCGGGCAGGGGGGGTCATCTGGTTCGATTTTGCCACCCTGTGTGGCGGACCGCGTTCCCAGAACGACTACCTCGAGATCGCGAGCCGCTTCCACACCGTGATACTGTCGGACGTGCCGCGCATGTCGGCGGCCATGTCGTCGGAGGCGCGCCGTTTCACCTGGCTGATCGACGTTTTCTATGATCACAAGATCAAGCTGCTGATGTCCGCCGAAGTCCCGCCGGACGAGCTGTACACGGAGGGCATGCTGTCCAGCGAGTTTCACAGGACTGTGTCGCGCATCATCGAGATGCAGTCGGCCGAGTACATGGCAAGCGAGCGGCGCGAAACGGCGGGCAGCCTTGCCTAGGCGGGAATGCCGGCACCACAATCGGGAGACAGGATGATGACAATCCAAACAGTCACGCGCATCACCATCCTCGCGTGCGCCGTGTTCCTCGGCCCGGCACGGGCACAGGACGCTGCGATGGTCGCAGAGCAGTTTCCGCCGGGTTCGGTGACGAGCGAGGAGGGAGCACGTGCTGCACTGGAGGCGGTCAACACTGCGCGCGCGGATGTCCAGGCACGGTTCGCACGAGACGAGGCTGCATGCTACGACCGCTTTTTCGTCAACCACTGTATCGACGAAGCCAAGGAACGTCGGCGTGAGGCTCTCGAATCACTGGACGCCATCGAGATCGAGGCCGAACGCTTCGAACGCGGTTTGCGCGCCCAGAAGCGCGATGCCGACATGATCGAGCGCCGCCAGCGCGCGGCTGAAAATGCGGAGCAGGCCGCAGCCGTGGAAGTGCCGCCGGTACGAGAGCCCAGATCAGGCCCGTTGGGGCCGCAGGGTGACCCGCGGGCGCCAAAGGAGAGGCGACTGCCGCCTACGCCCGAGCAGGAGAGGGCTCGCGAGCGCGAACGTGCTGAGAACGAGGCCGCCTATGCGCGCAAGGTGCAAGAGGTCAAGGAGCGGAAGGAAGCCGTGGCACGCAGAAAGGCGGAAAAGGAAGCGCGTGCCTTGGCTCGGGACGGCAAGGGCGGCGTGCCCAACTAGATGGCCCGGCGCATCTTGCTCGCGGTATAGCTGTTTTTCGGGTCATCCGGCGGCGAGAGTTTCAAGATGGCGAGCGTGCAGTTGTCGGCGTTCTTGCCGGCAGCCCGTTCGCGTGCCTTTGCGATCAGAAGCTCCGCAGCCTGGCGGGGACTGTTCATTGCCAGCGCCGCGCCCAGTTCGACGTCTTCAAAATAGTGCCACAGGCCGTCACTGCATATCAGGAATGCGTCGCCTTGCCGGAGCTCCGCCCGGTGGCCGGTGCTGATCGTGGGTTCACTGTCGTGGGAGCCGAGGGCGCTGACCAGCACGTTTGACATGGGGTGGTTCGCTGCATCCTTGCGTGCCAGATCACCGTGCCTGATCAGTAGTTCAACATAGGAATGGTCGACGGTGCGTTCCACGCAGTTCGGGCCGTAGAATCGATAGAGTCGCGAATCGCCGACATGCGCCCAGAATGCCTGGCGCTGCGGGGTCACTACCAGCACGACCATCGTGCTGTGCGGGTTCTTCTCGGAGGAATAGGCGCTGAGCTTGATCACCGTGTGTGCGTCGCGCGCTATTGCTTCCAGCATTGCCGGAACCGCGTCAGTGAGCGGGGAGAACAGATCGAATGCCTGGCGCGCGGTGCGCAAGACCTGTTCGGCTGCCATCGCGCCGCCGCTCAAGCCGCCCATCCCGTCGGCCAGCACCGCCATGACGTAACCAGGCGCCTTGGGCGCGGTGAACAAGGCGACGCGGTCTTGCTGTTCACTGCGGTCGCCGATGTGCTGTGCGGTACCCGCTTCGATCTTGTAGGCGTTCATGATGATGGAGTGCGTCGGGCGACGCCGGGATTATGTCATGCGTCCGGAATCATGAGGCAGGTTGGTGCGTAATTGTTACATCGGGTTGCGGTTGAATCGAGCCGCTTCGCCGGCTCGGATGCTTTCGCGGGACGCACACCAGAGCGGGCGGGAACATCGCTGTTCGATTTTCCTGGCTGAATGCCATGCCATAGCGGTGCGCAGGTGCATCTGGGCTAGGCGCTCAGGCCGTTCAACCCTACAATACTGCGTACCGCAGCACCGAACCGGATCATGACCCAGAACGAAGACATTCGCCGCCGTATCGTGGAGTTGGAAGTCGAGCACCGCGACCTGGATGCGGTCATTGATCTGCTGGCACGCGATCCGCTGCACGACCAGCTGCAGTTGCAGCGCCTGAAAAAGCGCAAACTCCAGCTGAAGGATCACATCACCTTGTTGCACATGCAACTCGTTCCCGACGTCCCGGCCTGATGGCCAACGCACCTGTACCATTGCCCTTTTCTGCGACCGATCCAGATCGGCCAGTTTCTGTCCCATCCGAGGATGCCACTGCACCTGTTGGCATGCACGACGCGGACGTAGAGCGGCTATTCGCGGTCGACGGCCCCTTGAGCGAGGCGGTGCCGGGCTTTCGCCCGCGCCGCTCCCCGCCGGAAATGGCCAAGGCAATCGCCGATGCGATCGCACGCCAGTCCGTGCTCGTGGCAGAGGCGGGGACCGGCACCGGCAAGACGTTTGCCTACCTGGCCCCGGCACTGCTTTGGGGCGGCAAGGTCATCCTTTCGACCGGCACCAAGACGCTGCAGGATCAGCTCTATC